>NZ_VWWK01000093.1:0-27688 GCF_011753035.1 Burkholderia sp. Ax-1720
CTGGGCGGCGGCGGCTGCCGTGGCGCAGGCGGCCCGCGCGCTCGAGCGTGCCACGCAGGCCGCGGCGACCTCGGCCCCGCCCGCGCATGCCTCGCTCGACGGCTCCACCGCAAACCCGGGCTCGACCGCCATCGCCGAGGCCGAGCTCGAGATCTGGCAGGCCCAGGCGGTGGTCATCGAACTCGTGCTCGACGCCACCGGCAGCGTGTTCGACGCGCTCGGCGCCTCGGCGACGCTGCGCGGCAACGGCCTGGACCGCTACTGGCGCAATGCGCGCACCATCGCCTCGCACAACCCGCGCATCTACCGCGAACGCATCGTCGGCGATTTCGCCGTGAACGGCACGCTGCCGCAAGGGCAGTGGCGCATCGGCATCGCCTGAACCCTCGGCAGCCCGAAGCCAGGCCGCCCGGCAAACCGACCGGGCGCGGCGACACACCGGGCTGATTGCGCAGCACCCATCGCCGGCCTCCCCGCCGGCCGAGGCCCATCGCCCCGCTTCGCGAAGCGGGCGCCGCTTCGCGCGCCGCCCGCCCTGCTCGCATCCACCTGCTTTCGGCGTTCCCGGATTCCGCTAATATCGGCGCACAACTGGCCGCCCGGCCGGCACCGCGTCCGGATCGCGGGGCCGGCACCGGCGCGGTCGCCCGGATCCACTGTATGGGTAATGCGCCATGCGCCGATTTTTCTCCCTGAACCCGCTGCCCAGGGCGGGCCTGCGCCAGCTGACGATCCAGCAGAGGATGCGCATCGGCCTCACGCTGGTGGTGGCGATGCTGGCGCTGCTGTGCGGCACGATCCTTGCGAACAGCTACGCGCGCTACCGCCAGGGAAACGCGGACCTGCTCGCCTTCGAGCTGGTGCGCATCGCGATGGTGGCCGCCAACCGGGTCTCGGCCGAACGCGGGCCGACCAACGACCAGCTCGCCCACCTGCGCGGCGACGATGCCGTCGAGCGGCGCAACCTCGCCGAGGCACGCGAGCGCTCCGACGCGGCCCTGGCCGCATTCCGCGACGGCCTGGCCCATGCCTCGAATCTCGGGCCGACCGACCCCGAAGGCCTGCGCGGCGCGCTCGACCTGATCATCGAGCGGCTGGCGGCGGCGCGCCGGGAGGTGGACGCCCTGGCCGCGCAACCGAGCGCCGCGCGCACCGAGCGGCAGATCGTGCAACTGCAGGTGCGCCTGTTCGGGATCGTCGACGCGCTCGCGCCGCTGATCGACGACCTGTCCACCCACGCCACGCTCGGCAACCCCGACGTGGCCGGCGCGCTGCTGCTCGCGCGCCTGCTCGGCGACCTGCGCGAATACTCCGGCCGGCTGGGCTCGCTGTTCATCGCGCCGATGTTCCTGCAGCAGCCGCTCGATCGCGATCGGCTCTCGCAGATCATGCTGATGCGCGGGCGCATCGAGCAGTTGCGCTCGCTGATCGCCGGGGCGATGGTGCCGCAGCTCGGCAACACGGCGATCGCGGTCGATTTCATGCGCCTGAACAGCGCGCTCGACAACGGTATCGTGCCGCTGGTCGACCAGACCTTCACCGAGGGCCGCGACGGCCGCTACTCGATGAGCGCCGCCGATTTCTCGCGACGCATCGTGCCGATGTTCCAGCCCTCCGAGCAACTGCGCGATCGCGTGATCGAGTCGGCCCAGTCGCGCGCCACCGCCTATCGCAAGCTGGCGCGCCTGCGCGTGGCGATCTCGATCGTCGCCACCCTGCTCAGCCTCGCGATCCTGTATGCGCTGGTGCGCAGCACGCGCCGCGCCCTGCTGATCCCGCTGGACCACCTGCGCCGGCGCATCATCGCCTTGAGCGAGGGCGACGTCTCGCCGATCGCGGTGCCGGCCGGCGCGAGCCTGGAAATCCGGCATGTCAGCGAGGCGCTCGACACCTTGCGCCGCGCCTATGTGCGCCGCAACGTGCTGGAACGGCAGCGCGACGACATGCTGACGCTGTTCTCGCACGACATGCGCGCGCCGCTGACCTCGGTGATCGTGCTAGTCAACCAGCCCGACGAGGCGCCGGGCGCCTGCCCGCCCGATTGCGTGCCGCGCGAGCGGCTGGCGCGCATCGACAAGCTCGCGCGCCACACGCTGGCGATGGCCGACGGCTTCGCGCAGATGTCGCGCGCCGAGGCCGGCGAATACGAGCCGGTGCCGGTCAATCTCGCCGACCTGATGAACGAGGCGCGCGACGCGGTCTGGCCGCTCGCGCGCGAGAAGGGAATCGTGATCGACGACGTGGCGCGCCGCGAGGATGCGCTGGTGCGCGGCGACCCGGCGCTGCTCTCGCGCGCGCTGATCAACCTGCTCGCCAATGCCGTCAAGTACAGCGAGGCGCACACGCGCGTCGAATGCTCGGTCGAGCCGAGCGAGGACCGCGCCACCGTGCGCTGCGTGATCCGCGACCACGGCTACGGCATCGATATCGCCGACCAGGCGCGGCTGTTCGAGCGCTACCGGCGCTTCCGCCTCGACGGCCAGCCCGAGACCAAGGGCGTCGGGCTCGGGATGGCCTTCGTCAAGGCGGTGATGGAGCGCCATGCGGGAGAGATCCGCGTGCGCAGCGCGGCCTGGCAGGGCACCACGGTGACGCTGGCGCTGCCGGCGGTCGAGGCGGGCTGAGGCAGCTTGCGGCGCCGCTCGGAACATACAAGGCAGCGCGTCGATCCAGCCGTAGGGTGCTAGACGCGTCTGCTATCGACCCTGAACGGGCCTTCCAGTTTTTCCATAGCAACCGTCCGGCTACGGTCAATGTAACCTTCCTTCTTGTTATGGCAGTCGCGGTCGCGCGACAGCTAATCGCCCCCGGTATTATTCGTAATAGCGCCACCGCTCTTAGCCTACGGGGGCAACAGATTGCTGAGGCCGGGGTTAATGTGAACATTCCGTCATTAAGTACATGGAAAATGCATCTATGCTGGGTCGACCGTTATCGCTAATTGCAATGTTGATGCTGGTTGGGTGTGCTGCTGCACCGAGCACCCCTCCGCCGTTCACGTCTGAAAAAGGTAATATTTCCGTTTCTATTTCCAATGCACTTCCACCCTCAAAATATTTGCCACAACAATCAGCCATAGCGTCCGGTACAAAATATGTTGTCGTGCAGCCCGATGGCGGAAATATTCTTCTCGGGCCGATTCTTGGTGGCATGAATATCTCTACCAAAACAAAGGCGATGGCAGATGAGTATAGCGGCTCAGTGTTTTCGATTGATCCCGAGCCCATAGCTTTGGAAGCGATACATCAGACCGGTCTTCTCGCGGATAGTAAGGCGGCAATTTATACGGTCGAATCATTTGTCTTTGTGCAACACTGCGATGACGGCAAGTTTCGCCTTTCTTTGGTGTTTCATGCGTATGGAAACTCCAGTTCTTCGTCATGGGTGGGGCGCTATATTTATGATCTGCCCACGTCATATGGAGAGTCCCAACTGAAGTCACTGAGTTCGATAGATCTGGCGAACTATCGCTCAGAACTTTCCACTGGCGCAATGGTATTGTCGGATCTGATGCAGAGGGATTTAAATGGAAAATTACCAACAAAAGGGAAGCCAGTAAAATTTGGATCGCTTTACATCGTTGGCAGCAAGATTGGCGGCATGGGAATCTATACCCAGCCTCAGGCGATTCACTTCCCCGGGCAATTGATTGAAGAGACGGATTCCTACGTGACGGTTCGGCTTGACGGCCATATGCATAATACGCTTCTAGGGGGTGGGCTGGCCTTTGGCGTACATCGCACCAGCAAAAAGCTTGTCCATACGCTGATTCCGGCGGGATAAAAAGGATGACCACCGGCCAGTACAACCGTGCGGATGTTCATGCGACCGGCTGCTCCTGGCCGGATGTCGCCCTACGGTTCGGTCACAACTTTGAGGCGGTTCGGAAGAAAAGACTACGCCTTGGTCATGAGCCGCTGGCGTCATGCCGCCACGGCCCATGCGATGACGCTTGGTTGCGCGAGCAACTGGCCCGGCCCCTCTGCGCCGATAAACCCGCCCACTGAGAAGCCGAGTGCCGGTTGGCTCTGACCGAAGCGTGAGCGGCGTGGATCTCGCGCAGCATCGTCATTAAGCTGGCCGGAATTTGCACCTTGAGCTAGTGCCGCCCCTTGTCGACCACACGCGGCAGCCTGAGCATAGTCAATGGCGCCGACAGAGCCCAGCTGCGGCAACGCATGTACCACTGCTGCCGCCGGCGGCAGATCAGCCCCAGCAACTGATCGAACGTCGTCACGCCTGCAACGGCCAGGCGCTCGAGCACCGCCGGCGCAAACCCGCTTTCGCGCAGATGATCGAGATGCAGCACCTCAATTAGGGCCGCCTCCATGCGAGAAGGCGCGGCGTCCTGGCACTCGCGCAAGTCGCATCTCACAGCCCTCCAACTTTGCGCCGATTATGCGGATCAAAATAGGCAGCTGAGCATCCACCACGATTAGCAAAAACCCCAATGTATCTTGTTGATAAAACCCTACACATTATTAACCAATAATCTTATTGTCTCGACTTTTCGTCCGAGCGAGCTTGTTAACACAAAAACAGCAATATCAGCGGCTACAGCCTCGGGGGCGGTGCGGTGGAAAAACTGCTTTTGTTGAGCGGCGCCTCGGGCGCTGGGAAATCGTCTATCGCCAAAGAATTGGAACGCAGGTTCCAATTTTGCCGCATTAGCAGCAGCGGCTACCTCCGGTCTTACGGTCAATCGCTCTCAGCCGAAGGAGAAAAACACCAACTGCAGGAGTTAGGCGACCGGCTGGACGACGAAACCGACTTCATCTGGATCGTCGATGAAGTCGCCGCTCCAATGATCAATCGTGCTCCCGAGCAATCGAACTGGCTTCTCGATGCTGTTCGTAAACCTCGACAGGTGTTGCATTTCCGGCACCGCTTCGGCCCACATATCCGACATATCCACCTCACCGCGCCCGAAGCCGTGCTTGTGCAGCGCTACAACGAACGCGCCAAGCCGGGAGACACACCCTACGCAGAGGTGATCGCTCACTCAAACGAGATCACTACGCGATCCCTTGGCAGCATTGCCGACCACATCTTTGACACCTCTGCGCTATCACCAGCAGACATCGCCCAGCGCATTATGGAAGCCTGGGAGGCGAAGCATGAGTGACCGCCAGATCGTCATTATCAGTGGCAAAACCTGCAGCGGCAAAACTGGTCTCGCGACCTTGCTGGAGAAGGAGTTCGGTTTCTTTGTGGTTCGCACCCGGGACCTCTTAGCGGACCAGCTAGAACTCGGCCTCTCGTCCGCGGACCGACAGCACCTCATTGAGCAAGGTTTGAAGCAAAATGTCGACACCCACTCTCGGTGGGTCGTCTTGGGCGTCCTTGCTGGCCTTGAGGGGATTCGCGCCGACCAGCCAGTCGTCGTCGACCATGTCAGCGATCCGAACCAGGTTGCCGAGTTTCGCAAGCACTTCGGGCCGAGTCTTGTTCATGTGCACCTATATGCGAGCCAGGAGACGCTGCTCGCCCGCTACATATCGACCGACGGACAACAGCTAGGCGCGCCGCTCTATGAGGCAATTGACCATCTCAAAGAGCAATCGGACATCCTTGCTCTGAGGAATGACGCGGACGTGCGAATTTCAACAACCCGCACCGACGCTCAAGATACCCTGGTGCGCGTTGCGGCCCGTCTACACCTCTACACCCCGCCCGACGTGCGCTGTGTCGACGTCATCGTGGGGGGGCAATATGGCAGCGAAGGCAAAGGCAACGTCGTTTCCTATCTAGCTCGCGAGTACGATGTCATGGTAAGGGTTGGTGGCCCCAATGCTGGCCATACTGTCGCCAGTACTGATGGCGCCTATACCTACCACCACATCCCGTCCGGCGCCCGTGACGTCAAAGCGAAGCTCCTACTCGGACCGGGGATTACCATCTGGCTGCCTGGATTGCTCAAGGAGATCGCCGATTGTGGCCTCACGCCAGATCGTTTATTCATCGACCCTCAGGCCACCATCATCGAACCAGCCGACCGAGAAGCTGAAGGCAAACATCTAGTAGGCACAATTGCTTCGACGGGCAGCGGAAGCGGAGCGGCAACTGCGAGGCGGATTCTGGAGCGTGGCAAGCCTAGCGTTCGTCTGGCACGCGACATCCCGGAGCTTCGACCCTATGTGGGAACAGAAGGTCATTACCATGGCTGCACAGCCAATCGCCTCGAAGAGGCCTACCGCAACGGACAATCTGTCTTGCTTGAGGGAACGCAAGGCAGCGGCCTCAGTTTGTTCCACGGCACCTACCCGTTCGTAACCTCGCGCGACACCAATGTAGCGGGCTGCTTGGCCGAGGCAGGCATCTCACCGAGCCGGGTGCGGAAGATCCTGGTGGTCATTCGACCCATGCCCATCCGCGTGGGTGATCCCGATGGGGACCTGGGGCACACATCGGGACCGCTCAAGCACGGCACAACCTTTGATGCTATTGCTGAAAAAGCAGGCCTGGACCGCGAAGCTCTGAATAAGGCGGAGAAAACCTCCACCACCAAACGCAAACGGCGTGTGGGCTGGTTCGAATGGGACCAGTTCCGCAAGGCTTGTGCACTCAATGCGCCCACCGACATCGTCCTCACTTTCGCAGACTATATTGACGCGAGCAACAGCAAGGCACGCCGCTTCGAGCAGCTAACTCAAGACACCATCAAGTTCGTGGAAGAACTGGAGCGCGTCGCACAAGCCCCGGTTTCACTCATCAACACCCGGTTCCCGCGAGAGCCTGACGGAACGAACGATCTTCGCTCCGTCATCGACCGTCGGAACTGGACTGCCCGCTCAACACGTCGGATACCTCGTGGAAATCGAAAACCTGATTGACTCTTATCCAAGAATCTTTCATATGGCCGAAGCCGACACGTGGCCCAGCATCCGAGACCGCGGCCTGATGTCGGCCTCAGCAGTGCTGGACCACTTCGGCATCACCGGCCGGGCTCGCAGCCAATATGAGACCGCTCAACGAACTAGTAAGATGGCTGTGCCTCCTCAAGCACCAGGCGAGATCGTGCTGCGGGATCAAAAGCCGATGCCCCCCGAACGCTTGGCACGGGCGCTGATAGACGGAACCACGCCCGAAGCCTGGTACAGACTCATTAATGGCAAGGTCTTTTTCTGGGCGGAAGAACATCGCTTGCATGGCCTACTCGGGGCGCGGGATTACCGACATCTCGAACATGATGTGTTGACCATTGACAGCGGCCCATTCATCCGTGCTTACGCTCCCAGCCTCTGGTTGTGCCACATGAATTCCGGGAACACCTTTCCGATGCCTCATGCCAGGGGAATCGATGTGTTCAAGCGAATCCAAGATTATCCGGCAAATGCTCGCGGAGGTCCCGCCAAGCCAGTCGTCGAGATTGTGGTGGACGGTCAAATTCCGGACATCGAACGCTATGTCATCGAAGTGCGGCGCATGAAGGGCAACCAAATGCTCCAACAACTGGCCTGAATGCGCTCGCCCCCTCCCCCGCATAGCGAGGCACCAATGGCGCAGGACGGTCCATCGACTCACCACAGAAGTATGGCAATGACTCAGCAAGAATAGGACATGGAACGTAAGCGGTCGAGTAACGACGCCCTTGAGTAGCAATCACTGCACTCTGATGCTAAGTGTCCACGTGGACAACTGGCATCAGAGTGTATGAGTGAGAAACAAGACCTGCGTAGCCGACTGGTTGTTGGCCGAAAACGAGATGGCCGTCGATCGTACGACGACGCTCGGGGCGAATTAGCGCAACTTTGCTTGCAGCCAGACGTGTCGATAGCACGAACGGCAATGGAGACGATCTCAATCCCAATTTGCTGCGCGGTTGGGCGCTCGTCCTCAAAAGATACAGGCACAGATGGAGCAGGAGTGAGTTGCCCTCTCGCCTGCAACATCCAGCATGTGTCACCATTGATCTCCCCAATACGTCATCGGCATTTGTACCGATCGCATCTGTTATCACATTGCCGTCGGCGCCCCAAGCTGATCTTTTATCATCGACACCTGGGGTATCTAGCCGTTTTCGTACCACGAGCGGACACACAGCGACGGAGGTCGACCGACCGCCCATGGCCGCAAGTTGCCAGCCACGTCACTGGCAGCTAGTCGAGCGGAAAATTTCGACCGACTCCGTTCACTCCGCCGGTAAGCCTGGACCGCCAAAGCAGCTTTTCCGATCACGTGAGCATGCTATCCACATCGGCGCCTGCAACCGCTATCCCGGCGATACGACAGCAAATTCGCCTTATCTGGCAGCGCCTCACGCACAAACTACGCCAAGGCCTGCGCTCAGGTTTTTCCGGACCGACGCTTCTCGCTCCCCTTTCACGGACATGATGAATTACGACTTCAACGCAGCAAGTCGACGCTCGGTGATTCACTTAGGTAGCAGTCGCCGCGCTGCCGCAAATGGGACAAACAATGCGTTTAGCGTAGCTGACGAGTGTGAGGCCGCAGCAATTGCCCTCTTGGCTCGGTCCACGCTCCTCAGCCACCCATTCCCCAACATGTTGGGGTCGTGCGAGCACCAAAAGCTCCCAAGGTGACGACACACCGGACACCTCATTAAATCGGTGAGCCTCCGCAAGCACGAACTTGGCGGACTGCCATTCCGGACGACTCACTGCAGCCTCGCGCCCCTCCAAGGCCATGGCGATCACTTCGACCAACTGCCACTCCGGCAGTGAGACCAATGCATCCACCAGTTCTCGATTTAGCGAAGTTCTAGTAATCAACGCACACTCACTGCAGGCTGGCCTGCTCACGCATGCGACGGGCCTCGTCGCGCAGGAACTGCTGGTAATCGTCCAGATCGCCGTCGAAGGGCTCCACGCCGCCCTTGGTCACGAGCCAAAACTCGTCACACACCGCGCGCAGCAGCGACCGATCGTGGCTGACCAGCATCACGGTACCCTCGAACTCATTGAGCGCCATGCCCAGCGCCTCGCGGGTGGCCAGGTCCAGATGGTTGGTCGGCTCGTCGAGCAGCAGCAGGTTGGGGCGCTGCCACACGATCATGCACAGCACGAGCCTCGCCTTTTCCCCGCCGCTCATCGTGCCGACCTGCTGATGGACCATGTCGCCGCTGAAATTGAAGCTGCCGAGGAACGTGCGCAGCGATTGTTCCGTGCCGCTCTGGCCGGGCGCGCGCATGTGCGCCGGCGTGTCCTTGGCCAGGCGGATCATGTGTTCGATCGGCGTATCGAGAGGACGCAGCACGTCGAGTTCCTGCTGGGCGAAGTAGCCGATGTTCAAACCCTTGCCTTCGCTGATCTCGCCCGCGATCGGGGCCAGCGCGTGGGCCACCGTTTTCACCAGCGTGGATTTGCCCTGCCCGTTGGCACCGAGGATGCCGATGCGCTGCCCGGCCAGCACGGAACGATTGATGCCTCGCACGATGACGGTCGGCGGCGTATCCGGCGCCGCGTCGTCCGGCGCGGGGTAACCGAAGCTCGCGTCCAGCATCGACAGCAGCGGGTTCGGCACGTTGAGCGGCTCCTTGAACTCGAAGCTGAACTCCGCGTCGGCCAGCACCGGCGCGATCTTCTCCATGCGTTCGAGCGCCTTGACCCGGCTCTGCGCCTGCTTCGCCTTCGAGGCTTTGGCCTTGAAGCGATCGATGAACTTCTGCAGGTGGGCGATCTTGTCCGCCTGCCTCGCCATCGCGGCCTGCTGCAGGACCAGCTGCTCGGCGCGCATGTCCTCGAACTTGCTGTAGTTGCCGCCGTAGCGCACCAGCTTCGCGTTGTCGACGTGCACGGTCACCTGCGTCACCGCGTCGAGGAATTCTCGATCGTGGCTGATCACCACCAGGGTTCCCTGGTAGCGCTTGAGCCACGCTTCCAGCCAGACCAGGGCGTCGAGATCCAGGTGATTGGTCGGTTCGTCGAGCAGCAGCAGATCCGACGGGCACATCAGGGCGCGCGCCAATTGGAGCCGCATGCGCCAGCCGCCGGAGAAACTGTTGACCGGCTGGTCGAGCTGCGCCTCGCTGAAGCCAAGACCGAGAATCAGCGCCTGTGCCCGCGAGGGAGCATCATGCGCACCGGCGTCGTGCAGGGCCATGTAAGCCTCCGCCATGCGCATGCCGTCGTCGCTGGCTTCCGCGGCGGCCACCTCGGCCTGCGCGGCCAGCAGCACGGTGTCGCCCTCGATCACGAAGTCGGTCGCGCTCTGCTCGGTCTCGGGCATATCCTGCGCGACCTGGCCCATCTTCCACGCGGCGGGAATCGAAAACTCGCCGCCGTCTTCATGCAGCGTGCCGTTGAGAAGGCCGAAGAAGGACGACTTGCCGGCGCCATTGCGGCCGACCAGGCCAATTTTTTCCCCCGGCGTGAAGACGACGGATGCGCGGTCGAGCACGACATTGACGCCGCGGCGCAGGGTGACATTACGGATGGAGATCATGAGGAGCGACTTCGGAGAGGACAGGCATCATAGCCGACCGGCGGGCAAGCCTGCCCGATGCGGAGCCGCAGTCGACCCGTGGCAGCCCGGTTTATTTCTGCTAATATGCGAAATAGCTACATTTCATATAAATAGGGCAACATGGGAATCATCAAAATCTCCGAGTCGATGCACGACTCCCTGCGCCGCACCAGCGGCGCGCTGAGCCGCTCGATCAATGCTCAGGCCGAGCACTGGCTGCGCGTGGGCATGCTGGCCGAACTGAATCCGACGCTGAGCTACGGCGAGATCTGCCAGATGCTGCTGCGCGCGGAGGTCCAGCAGGCGCCCGACGAAACCTCACTGCCGCAGGTGGCGTGATGGCGCGCGCTCCGAAAATCACGCTCCGCTCGAAGGCGGAAATCGCGCAATCGCGCGTGGCGGGCAAGCTCGCGGCCGAGGTGCTGCAGATGATCGGCGAGCACGTGAAGCCCGGCGTCACCACCGACGAACTCGATACGCTGTGCCGCGAGTACATCGTCAACGTGCAGAAGGCGACGCCCGCCAACATCGGCTATCACGGCTTCCCGAAGACGATCTGCGCCTCGGTCAACCATGTGGTCTGCCACGGCATCCCCTCGGCGCACGTGCTCGAGGACGGCGACATCATCAATATCGACGTCGCAGTGATCAAGGACGGCTGGTTCGGCGACACGAGCCGCATGTACTACGTCGGCGAACCCGCGCCCGCCGCCCGGCACCTGGTGGACACCACCTACGAGGCGATGCGCGCCGGGATCCTCGCCGTCAGGCCGGGCGCGACGCTCGGCGATGTCGGCCATGCCATCCAGAGCGTGGCGCACGCGGCCGGCTACAGCGTGGTGCGCGAGTATTGCGGGCACGGCATCGGCACCGTCTATCACGACGAGCCGCAGGTGCTCCATTACGGCCGGCCCGGCATCGGGCTCAAGCTGGTGCCGGGCATGATCTTCACCATCGAGCCAATGCTCAATGCCGGCAAGGCGGAAACCAAGCAGCTCTCGGACGGCTGGACCGTCGTGACGCGCGACCGCTCGCTGTCGGCGCAATGGGAGCACATGGTGGTCGTGACCGAGCACGGTTTCGAGGTGCTGACGCCCTGGCCGGAAGGCACCGGCAGCTACGCGTCGATCGGCGCGGCGCAGGGTTCGGAGTCGGCTTCGGCGGCCTGATTCGGGCGGCGGCTGCCGCGTCGAGCATCAGCGGCAAGGCAAGGGCCGCCGCGCGCCTATCATGGCGCGCGGCGGCCTCGACGTTTCAGGCGGCCGGATCCGGCTCGCCGAGCCAGCGGTACATCACGAGGCAGTCGACCAGGCCGAGCCTGGCATGGCGATAGGCGCGCGGCAGCGTGCCCACCACCTCGAATCCCATCTTCTTCCACAGCGCGACGGCAACCTCGTTGGTCGCGACCACCGAATTGAACTGCATCGCCAGGAAGCCTGCCTCGCGCGCCACCTGCAGCGAGTGCTCGCACATGCGCTGCGCGACGCCCTTGCCGCGCGCGGCGGGCGACACCATGTAGCCGCAATTGCAGACGTGATTGCCCGGGCCGGCGGCGTTCGGCTTCAGGTAGTAGGAGCCGAGCAGCTCGCCGTCCTGCTCGGCGACGAAGGTGTGGAGCGGCAGGTCGATCCAGAGCGCGCGCGCCGCCTCCTTCGTGATGGCCGGGTCGTAGGCGTAGGTTTCCTGCGCGGCGGCGATGGCCTGGAAGGTCGGCCAGAAGCGGTCGAAATCGTCGGGGGTGAGGGGGCGGAGGGTGATCATCGGCGGCTCGGTAACGGGCAGGCGAATGATTCTAGCTTGATGCCGGAGCGAGATCGCCCTTGCGGCACGAGATCGCCGCTGAAGCCATCGATCCAGCGGCCTGCAAGGCTGGAATCATGACATTCGGTCCGATTTCGATGAAACACGATGCGCCCCCGCGCCCTACTTCAACCCGCCTCGCCCTCGTCCTTCGCCGTCTCCCTGAGCAGCGACACCGCCACCAGCGACAGCAGCACGCAAACCGCCACGTACCAGGCCGGCGCGAGGCGGTTGCCGGTCACGCGCACCAGCCAGGTGGCGACCAACTGCGCCGTGCCGCCGAAGATCGTGACCGCCAGCGCATAGGCGATCGAGATGCCCGTCGCGCGGATCCGGCGCGGGAACGATTCGCACATCAGCGCGAACTCCGAGGCCGAGCCCATCGAGAAGAACAGCAGCATCAGCGAGGTCAGCGGCATCACCACCGACAGCGTCGGATAGCGATTCATCAGCATGAAGGCCGGAAACAGCAGCAACACCAGCGTGCCGCGCCCGACGAAGATCGGCAGCTTGCGGCTGCCCACCTTGTCGGAAAGCCAGCCGAACACCGGGCACATCACCAGGATCACGCAGCTCGATGCCACGCCGACGAACATCGACAGCTTCATCGGCAGGCCCAGCGTGTGGATCGCGTAGGTCGGCATGTAGAAGGTCAGGATGTAGGTGGAGACCGTGCCGCCCATCACCGTCAGCGTGATCAGCAGCACCGTGCGCGCGTGCTGGGTGAACAGCTCGCGCAACACGCCGCCGTCGATCGCGTGCGAGGCCGCGCCGGGCTCCTCCGCGAGCCGGCGGCGCAGCAGCATGCCGACCGGCGCGATCGACAGGCCGACCAGGAAGGGAATGCGCCAGCCCCAGCTTTCCAGCGCATCCTTGGTCAGCACATTCGACAGCAACGCCGCGAGCCCGGAGCCCATCAAGGCCGCGCCGCCTTGCGTGGCAAGCTGCCAGCTCGCGCGGAAACCGCGCTTCGCCCGATCGCCCTGTTCCAGCAGGGTGGAGGTGGCCGCGCCGAATTCGCCGCCTTGCGAAAAGCCCTGCAGCAACCGCGCGAACACGATGATGAGCGGCGCGAACATGCCGATCTGCGCGTAGGTGGGCGCGATCGCGATCAAGCCCGTGCCGATCGCCATCAGCATGATGGTGAGGTTCAGCGCCGCCTTGCGGCCGCGCCGGTCGGCATAGACGCCGAGCAGCACGCTGCCGAGCGGCCGCGTGAAGAAGCCCGCCGCGAAGGTCGCCACCGACAGCAACAGCGAGGTAGTCGCGTCGCCGGCCGGGAAATACAGCTTGCCGATCAGGACCGCGAAGAATCCATACACGGTGAAATCGAAGAATTCGAGCCAGTTGCCGATCACGGCCGCCACCACGGCGCCGCGCGCGGACAGCCGGGCAGGCGCGGCGGCGCCCGGTGTTTCGTCGATGCGAAGCGTCAGTTGCTCGTCGCGCATGCGGCTTCTCCCTTGCTTGATGGTTGGAAACGGGCTCGATGGATCGCGCGGGGCGATGCGTCGCCGCGCTCGTGGCGACGCAGGATGCCGGCGCGATCTCAGCGCGACAGGTAACGCTCGACGAGCCGCGTCCAGAAGGCCGCGCCGATCGGCAGGTTGTGATCGTTGAAGTCGTAATGCGGGTTGTGGACCATGCAGCCGTCCTCGCCCACGCCGTTGCCGAGCCGCACGAAGGAACCGGGGCGCTGCTGCAGCATGTAGGCGAAATCCTCACTGCCCATCAGCGGATCGGTCTGCTCGACGACGTTGGCCTCGCCCACCAGTTCCTTGGCGACCTGCGCCGCGAAATCGGTTTCCTCGTCGGAGTTGACCACCACGGGGTAGCCGTCGACATAGTCGACGGTGGCCTTGGCGCCATAGCTGGCCGCCTGCGCCTCGGCGATCTCGGTAATCCGGCGTTTCAGTTGCGCGCGCACCGTTTCGCTGAACGAACGCACGCTCAGCTCGAGCCGTGCGCGCTGCGGGATCACGTTGTTGACGGTGCCCGCGTGCATGGTGCCGATGGTGACCACCGCCGCCTGCGAGGGATCGAGGTTGCGCGAGACGATGGTCTGCAGGGCCATCACGATGCTGGCCGTGACCACCACCGTGTCGACCGCCAGGTGCGGGCGCGCCGCGTGGCCGCCCACGCCCTCGATCTCGATCACGGCGCGATCGCCCGCCGCCATGAACGGCCCGCGTCGCATCAGGAACTTGCCCGGCTCCGCGCCGGGATGGTTGTGCATGCCGAACACGGCATCGCAGGGGAAACGTTCGAACAGGCCGTCGGCGATCATGCGCTGGGCGCCGCTGTCCACGCCCTTTTCCTCGGCCGGCTGGAAGTACAGGTGCACCGTGCCCGAGAAGTTGCGAGTGCGCGCCAGATGGCGGGCGGCGCCGAGCAGCATGGTGGTATGGCCGTCGTGACCGCAGGCGTGCATCTTGCCGTGCGTCTCGCTCGCGTAGGGCAGGCCGGTGGCTTCCAGGATCGGCAACGCGTCCATGTCGGCGCGAATGCCGATCCGGCGCCGGCCCTCGCCCACCGTCAGCGTGCCGACCACGCCCGTCTCGCCCACCCCGCGCGTGACCTGCCAGCCCCAGCTTTCGAGCTTGTCGGCGACCAGCGCCGCCGTCGCCACCTCCTCGAAGGCCAGTTCGGGATGGCGGTGGATGTGGTGGCGGATGTCGAGCAGGTCGGGAACGTCGTCGGCGAGATCGGGGATTTCGGTGTAGCGGGCGGCGGTGGCGTTGGCGGTCATCAGGGGCTCCGGGGCGCGGTGCGCCGGGTGGGGATCGATGGGGCGGACTATAGCCAGCCAAATCCCGCTGTAGAAGATGCGGGATTTTTCACCGTGATTAGTAAAAGTTATCGCTGGGGTGGGGGAGTGCCATGCCCCTCATGCCCGGGAAATACAACAAAAATTACCGCAGCGTCTCCTGCCCAGCGCGGCGTCAAATGGCACGGCCGTCCCAAATGGCACCATGAGCAATGCCAACAACCGAGAAGTCGTCACGCCATGCTCTCGTATCCCGTCACCCTGACACCGGACTCGAACGGATCCATTCTCGTCACCTTCCCGGACGTTCCCGAGGCCATCACGATTGGCGAAACCGTTAGCGACGCGCTGGTCCAGGCGCTTGATGCACTCGAAGCCGCGCTTGCAATCTACCGCGACGAAAAGCGGTCGATCCCCATGCCGTCGAAAGCACTGCCGGGTCAACCTGTCGTCACTCTGACAGCGCTGACGCTTTCGAAGGTATTTCTCGTCAACGAAATCATCGGACGGAAGGTCCGAGCGATCTGAAAGAACTCGCCAACGAATCGGCGTTTCCCCCTTGACCTTCCCACCATGGCAAGCTTGACGATATCCCCCGTGACGAGCCCCGCGGGCACACAACCTGCACGCCGGCCTCGCACACTTCGCCATCCCCCAGTCAAAGTGAGAAGCCAGATGACATTCCGACATGCACTCCGCTCCATCCTGCCGCTCGCGGCAGCCGTCTCCCTGCTGGGCGCGCCGGCTTTCGCCAGCGCGCAACAAGGCGCCGCTGCCGCCATGCAAGGCATGCAGGGCATGAAGATGTCCGCGCCGAACGACGGCGCGGCCGGCTCCACCGCCGCCTTCCAGGGCGCCGACCAGAAGATGATGCAGGGCATGAGCGCGCCGCCCTACACGGGCGACGCCGACAAGGATTTCGTCGCCCACATGATTCCGCATCACCAGGGCGCGATCGACATGGCCGAGGTGGAACTGCGCTACGGCAAGGATCCCGCGATGAAGAAGCTCGCGGCCGAGATCGTCGCCGCCCAGCGCACCGAGATCCGCACCATGAAGCAGTGGCAGCAGGCGCATTGAGCGCCCTCGCGCCATGCCACAAAGGCATGGCGCGAATCGTTTTTCTGTATTGGCGCGCATGCGCCGCCTCTGGGATGCTTGAGCCATACGAAACGGCGCCCGCCAGCAGTGACACACGCGGCGGGCGCCGGCCCCAAGCCCACCCAAGGAGCGCACCATGCCCAACCTCCCCGTCAAACGCGTCGCCGTGACCGGCGCGGCCGGCCAGATCGCCTATTCGCTGCTGTTTCGCATCGCCAACGGCGACCTGCTCGGCAAGCAGCAGCCCGTGATCCTCCAGTTGCTGGAACTGCCCCAGGCGATGCCCGCCCTGCGCGGCGTGGTGATGGAGCTGGAGGATTGCGCCTTCCCGCTGCTGGCCGGCATCGAGATCAGCGACGATCCGCGCCAGGCCTTCCGCGATGCCGACTACGCGCTGCTGGTCGGCTCGCGCCCGCGCGGCAAGGGCATGGAGCGGCGCGACCTGCTGGCCGCCAACGCCGCGATCTTCCGCACCCAGGGCGAGGCGCTCAACGAAGTCGCGCAGCGCTCGGTCAAGGCGCTGGTGGTGGGCAATCCCGCCAACACCAACGCCTGGGTCGCGCGCCGCTTCGCCCCGGACCTGCCGCCCGACGCCATCACCGCGATGATCCGGCTCGACCACAATCGCGCCGCCTCGCAGCTCGCGGCGCGTTGCGGCGTCGAGGTCGGCGCGATCACGCAACTGGCCGTCTGGGGCAATCACTCGCCCACCATGTATGCCGATTACCGGCACGCGCTCGCCGACGGCCAGCCGCTGCCGGCCAGGATCGACGACGAAGCCTGGAACCGCGAGGTCTTCATCCCCGAGGTGGCGCGCCGCGGCACCGCCATCATCGAGGCGCGCGGCGCCTCGTCGGCCGCCTCGGCCGCGAACGCGGCGATCGACCAGATGCGCGACTGGGTGCTGGGCAGCGACGGTCGCTGGGTCTCGATGAGCATCGTCTTGAGCGGCGAATACGGCATCCCGGCCGGGCTCGTCTACGGCATGCCGGTAACCTGCGAGGCGGGCGGCTACCGCGTGGTGAACGGCATCGAGATCGACGCCTTCGCGCGCGAGCGCATCGACGCCTCGGCCCGCGAGCTGATGGACGAAATGACGGCCGTGCGCGAGATCCTCGGCCCCGGCGCCTGATTCGAGCGGCCCGGAGGGAGCGAAGTGATTCAGGCGTAAACGCCACCAATGTTGGCGTTTATGACCGTACCCTCGACGCCCTCGCCTCCCTACACTGGACTCCGTCGCAAGTCGCGATTTCCTCAACCCGTCCTACGGAGTCCTGCATGAAAGTTCTCGCCATCGCCACCATCGTCAAGCCGGTCACGCCGGAGCAGCGCGCCGACATCATGCCGCGCGAAGTCCCCGCCACGCTGAAGCTCTACCTCGACGGCAAGATCGACCAGTTCTGGTATCGCCAGGACAAGCCGGGCGTGGTGTTCCTGATGGACGCCGATTCGGTCGACAGCGCGCGCGCCGCCACCAACACGCTGCCGCTGGTGGCCGATGGCTTCGCCGAATACGAGTTCATCCCGCTCGGCCCGCTGGCGCCGCTCGGCTCGCTGATCCAGGGCAAGTAAGCCGCTTCTCGCACCCTCTTCGCGCCCTCCTCGCGAGGGCGCGACCCGACGCGAAAACGAAGGCGGGGCCGACATCGATCGGCCCCGCCTTCGTTGTTCATCTACAGCGATGCCGCGACATTCAATCCTTGCCGACGATCGCCTGGGCCAGGCCGGCCCGTCCTTCGCGCAGGTTGCGCGCGAGGTTGCCGCTCATCTCGCGAAACCCCGGCCCCATCACCACGTGCATGCCCATCGCGGGCGGCTTGCCAAGCGCCGCCAGCTTGCGCGCGCGCTCGTCGAACCAGGCAACCCCGGCCTCGGTCGAATCGACCCACGACAGCACCGAGAAACCCTGCGCCTCGAGCAGCTCGCGCATTCGCGCGGCCGTGACCAGACAGCTCGCGGCCGGCGTCGACGCCCAGGGCACCGGGAAGTGCAGCGGCTCGACATCGCCCGCCACCACGTCGAAGATCGCCAGCCGCCCGCCCGGGCGCAGCACGCGCCAGGCCTCGCGATACAGGCGGTCGCGATCGGCGATGTTCATCGCGACGTGCTGGGTCCAGGCCAGGTCGAACGAGTCGTCCTCGAACGGCAGCGCCAGCGCGTCGGCCTGGCGGTAATGCACGCGATCGTCGAGCCCGGTGCGTTGCGCGAGAAAGCGCGCGGCCTCGACGAAGGACGGCGTCAAGTCGATGCCTTCCACGCGGCAGCCGAAGTTCGAGGCCAGGTAGCGCGACGGGCCGCCGAGCCCCGAGCCGATGTCGATCACGCGCGTCGCCGCGTCGATCTCGAGCAGCGCGGCGAGCTCCACCGTCGCCTCGAGGCCGCGCGAATGGAACTGGTCCAGTTGCGCGAGATCGGCCGCGCGCGGCTGCCTCGCCTCGAAACCCTCGGCCGCGAGCGCGGTGCGCAGGCGCTCGACGAGGCTGTCGAGGTCCTTGTCATAGTGTTGGGAAATGCTGGTCTTGTCCGTCATGATTGGCTCCGTTTACACGGCCGGCGACGATGCTCGGCTTGCGCCCCGCGCCGTCGCCGGCCGATTCGATCGAACCCGGCGCGGCCTGCCGCGCGACGGGTCCCGACACTGCATCCTGCAATCGATGCGGCTTCGACGGCGCCATGCCTCCACGCGCCGTCGAACCGCGTCCGCCGCCTGCACTCAAGCCTGCCCGGCCCGGCTGGCCGCCACCACCGGCAGCTCGCCGCCGGCACGTCCCGCGCGAGCGACGGCCGCGATCCGGCGATCGGCCATTGCCGACACGATCATCGCGGCCCCCACCAACGCGGCGCCCACGAAACCGAGCGCATGGCTGCCCACCAGGTGGATCCCCGCCGCGCCGATCGCGCCGGCCGCCGTCGCGCCGAGGAAGGTGGCCGAGTTGTTCAGTCCCATCAGGATCGGCGCGAGCGCGGGTTCGACGCCGACGATGCGATGCTGCATCGGCACCAGCACGCCCCATCCGCAGGCGCCCCACACGACGATGGCGGGAATCGTGGTCCACAGGCCGGCGCCGCTCCAGCGCACCAGCAGGAAGTCGACGAACACGAAGGCCAGCATCGCCGCCAGCACGCGGCGCGTGCCGATGCGATCGATCAGCCGCCCGACCGCGAGGTTCGACACCGTGCCCGCCGCGCCCCAGAGCACCAGCAGGCCGCCGATCAGCGCGCTATCGGCGCCGATCGCGCGGTCGAACACCACGGCGAGATAGGTATAGACGGCCAGCACGCCGCTGAAGAACAGCACGGTGCTCGCCATCGTCAGGCCGACGCGGGCATCGCCGAGCGGCGCGAGGCGCTTGCGCAGCGAGATCGGCGGCGCCAGCGGAATCTCGGCGAGGAAGGCCAGCACGCCCAGGCCCGACAGCGCGGCGAGCGCGGCCACGAACACCATGGTCCAGTGCCAGCTCACGAAGCTGCCGATCAGGGTGCCGATCGGCGCGCCGATCGCGGTGGACACCGTCATGCCGGTCAGCACCACGGCCAGCGCCATGCCGCGCCGCTCGGGCGGCACGATCGCGGCGGCCGAGCCGGTGGCGGTGGGCGAGAAGATCGAGGCGCCGAGGCCGGCCAGCGCGCGCGTGGCCAGCGCGAAGCCGAAGCTCGGCGCGAGCGCGGTGCCGAGGTTGGCGATTACGAAGATCGCCAGCCCGACCAGGATCAGCCGCTTGCGCGCGACGCTCGCGGCGAGCGTCGCGATCACCGGCGCGAGCAGCGCGTAGCTCAGCGAATAGACGGTGGTCATCTGCCCGGCCGCGCCGATGCCGATGCCGAACTCATGCGCGATCTGCGGCAGCACGCCGGCCACCACGAAACTGTCGGTGCCGAGCGCGAACATGCCGAGCGCCAGCGCCAATAGACGTCGGTCCATGAAAACTCCTGTGAATACGGAAGAATGGAACCGAGTGTAGCGACGCCACTACCCAGCTGATACAGTCACAAACGCCAACTTTGGAGTCGATTACGCCATGCGCATCGCCATCATCGCCCTCGACGGAATGTTCGACACGGGCCTGTCCGTCACGCTCGATGCCTTCTCGGCGGCCAACGGCCTGTCGGCGCGGCTGCTCGGCGGCACGCCGCGTTTCGAGGTGTCGCTGGTCGGCATGCGCCGCCGCGTGCGCTCGAAGCACGGCCTGCTGGTGCCCGTGCAGCCGGCCTCGGCGGCGCCCAAGCCGGATTGGGCGATCGTGCCGGCGCCGGCCATGGCCCTGCCCGAGGACCTGATACGCCTGCTCGGGCGGCCCGACATGGTCGACGCGATGGCGCAGCTGCGGGCATGGAACGACAAGGGCACGCGCGTGGCCGCGTCGTGCATCGGCACCTTCGTGCTGGCCGAGGCGGGTTTTCTCGACGGCCGCGAGGCGACCACCAGCTGGTCGCTCGCGCCGCTGTTCCGGCAGCGCTATCCCGAGGTGAAGCTCGACGAATCGCGCATGCTGGTGCCCAACGAGATCGGCGTGACGGCAGGCGCCGCGCTCGGGCATCTCGATCTCGCGCTGTGGTTGATCCGCTCGGCGAGCCCCGAGCTGGCGACGCTGGTGTCGCGCTACCTGCTGGCGGACATCCGCTCCTCGCAGGCGGCCTACATCATCCCGAACCACCTGGCGCAGGCCGATCCGCTGATCCAGCGTTTCGAGCAGTGGTCGCGCGCGAACCTGAAGGCGGGGTTCTCGCTGCAGGGCGCGGCCAAGGCGCTGGCCACCAGCACCCGCTCGCTGCAACGGCGCTGCCAGGAAGTGCTGGGGAAATCGCCGCTCGCCTATTTCCAGGACCTGCGCGTCGAGCACGCGCAATCGCTGATCCGCGGCGGCAGCCTCGACCTGGAAGCGATCGCGGCCGAGGTCGGCTACGGCGACGGTGCGACCTTGCGCACGCTGCTGCGCCAGCGCCTCGGGCGAGGCGTGCGCGAGCTGCGTGCCGACCTGCTGTGAATTTCTAGGAAAGCTTGCGGGCGCAACGATCGCGGCCTCGCGCCGCGCATCGCCGCCGCCCCCGCTGCCCTCGCTGCATCACGACGGCTCGCGCCGCGTCGTGCCGCCGCCCGCGCCCGGGCCGCCCGGCAAGGCGCCGAACATGTGCTGGTTGCACTTTGCCTCGCGCCACGCGGCCGACAGGCGATGCCCCGCCAGGATCCGCCGCGCCACCGGCAGGATCTGCTCCCCCGCCAACATCCCCAGCAGGCCCAGCAGCGCGATCACGGGCGGCGCCGGCGAAGCCACGCCGATCGCGCCATACACCACGCCGGCCAGCAGGCCGGCAAGCAGGGACAACACATAAGCCTTCATCGGGCCGCTCCTTTTTCACGAGATGCCGGCGCTCGCCGTCGCACGGCCGGACGTCCGCAAGACTAGCCGGTTCGCATCAAGAAAAAAAGCGGGGAGCGGCACTTTCGAGGGGCGGTTTTTGGAATCGAAGCCATTCCGTTTTTTGGATTTCTTGGCGCCGCGATTGCGTGTCAAATGATTGCCGCCGGATCGTGCCCCGTTCCGGCGCCCTGCCACGTGCACGGTTTCCCCGGTCGCGCCATCCGGCTGCGCCGCTCTCCTCTCCCAATCGAAGGACGCCACGTCATGAGCGATTCGAAGCTTGAAGTTCTCACGCCGCAAAACAGCCAACTGATCATCATCGACCAGCAGCCGCAAATGGCCTTCGGCGTCCAGTCGATCGACCGCCAGACGCTGAAGAACAACGTCGTCGCGCTGGCCAAGGCCGCCAAGGTCTTCAAGGTGCCCACCACCATCACCACCGTCGAGAGCGAAAGCTTCTCCGGCTACACCTATCCCGAGCTGCTCGACGTGTTCCCGGGCCAGCAAGTGCTCGAACGCACCTCGATGAACTCCTGGGACGACCAGAAGGTGCGCGACGCGCTGGCCGCGAACGGCCGCAAGAAGGTGGTCGTGTCGGGCCTGTGGACCGAGGTCTGCAACACCACCTTCGCGCTGTGCGCGATGCTCGAAGGCGACTACGAGATCTACATGGTGGCGGACGCATCGGGCGGCACCTCGCAGGACGCGCACGACTACGCGATGCAGCGGATGATCCAGGCCGGCGTGATCCCCGTCACCTGGCAGCAGGTGATGCTCGAATGGCAGCGCGACTGGGCGCGCCGCGACAGCTACGACGCCGTGATGGCGATCGCCAAGGAGCACTCGGGCGCCTACGGCCTGGGCGTCGACTACGCCTACACGATGGTGCACAAGGCCGCGCAGCGCACGGCCGGACAGCACGAAATCCTCGCGGCGGTGCCGGCGAAGTAAGCCCCGGAGCCGGTCGGGCAGGCCGCGCGCGACTCGCACGCGGCCTGCCCGCATCGGCTCATTGCTCGGACAGCGCCCACGGCGCATGCGCCAGATGTTCGACGAGGAAATCGAGCAGCACCGTGACGCGCGCGGCACGCAGCATGCCGGGCGGCGTCACCAGGTTGACGTTGATATCGGCGATGCGCCAGTCGCACATGACGCGCTCCAGCGCGCCGCTCTTCAGCGCATCCCAGACCAGGAACTCCGGCTGCAGGGCGAGGCCCTGCCCGGCCAGCAGCGCGGGAAGGATCACGTCGGCGTTGTTGGTGCGCATGCGGCCGCGCACCGGCACGGCGAACTCCTGGTCGGAGTCGACATGCCGGAATCGCCAGTAATCGGGCGAGGGCAGGTTGGTGTAGATCATGCTGACGTGCCGATCGAGATCGCGCGGATGCTCGGGGCGGCCATGCCGCTCCAGGTACTCGGGCGAAGCGACCAGCGGGCGATGCACCGCGCAGAGGCGTCGCGCGCGCAGCGAGGAATCGCTGAGATCGGCGATGCGGATCGCGACGTCGCAGCCGCTGGAGACGATGTCGATGATCTGGTCGGTCAGCACGAGGTCGACGTCGACGCCGGGATAGCGCTCGAGAAAGGCCGGCAGCAGCGGCGAGAGATGGCGCAGCCCGAACGACATCGGCGCGTTCAGGCGCACCGTGCCGTGAGGTTCGAGCGCCTGCGCCGAGGCTTCGTTCTCGATCATCTCGGCATCGGCGAGCAACTGGACCGCGCGATCGCGCAGCAGCTCGCCGGTGGGCGTGAGCGAGAGCTTGCGCGAGGTGCGGTACAGCAGCATGGTGCCGAGGCGCTGCTCGAGGCGCGCGATCGCCTTCGAGACGGTCGGTTGCGAGATGCCCAGCAGGTTGGCGGTCTTCGCGAACGAACCGGTCTCGACGACACGCGCGAAGATGGCCCAGGCTTCGAGATCAGGAAGAGCTTGCATGTGCGGGTGGGGAGTGAAGGTCCCGCGCGCCTGGTTCGACGCTAAGGACAGTTAAACGATGTGGTACCCGTCGATCGCGTGATCGGCGACGCGGATCCGGACACGACGCTCCGGATTCTAATTCGATCGAGAGGCTGAGCGCATGAAATCTTATTGGGTATCGCTCGCGGCGGGCGCATTGATCGGCGTGATCTACAGCGCGATCCGCGTGCGCTCGCCGGCGCCGCCGCTGATCGCCCTGGTCGGCCTGCTCGGCATGCTGATCGGCGCGCAGGCCGTGCCTTCGCTGCGGCTGTGGCTCGGCTTCTAGCCCACCTTCCAATTCAAACCCGAAAGGAAACGCTCGTGAATGCAAGCGACAAGCAACCCGACCTGATCCTGCACAACGGCAAGATCACCACGCTGGATCGCGCCAGGCCCGTCGTCAGCGCGGTGGCGATCGCCGACGGCAGCTTCATCGCGGTCGGCGACGATGCCGAGGTCATGCCGCTGGCCGGCGACGCCACGCGCGTGATCGACCTGCAGGGCCGCCCGGTGCTGCCGGGCCTGATCGACAACCACCTGCACCTGATCCGCGGCGGCCTCAACTACAACATGGAGCTGCGCTGGGACGGCGTGCCCTCGCTGGCGCTCGCCATGGAGATGCTCAAGCAGCAGGTGGCGGTCACGCCCGCGCCGCAATGGGTGCGCGTGGTGGGCGGCTTCACCGAGCACCAGTTCGTCGAGAAGCGCCTGCCGACCATCGAGGAACTGAACGCGGCGGCGCCCGACACGCCGGTGTTCATCCTCCACCTCTACGATCGCGCGCTGCTGAACGCGGCCGCGCTGCGCGTGGTCGGCTATACCAGGGACACGCCCGAGCCGCCGGGCGGCACCATCCTGCGCGACGCGGCCGGCAACCCCACCGGCCTGCTGCTGGCCAACCCCAACGCGACCATCCTCTACGCGACGCTGGCCAAGGGCCCCAAGCTGCCGGAGGAATACCAGGCCAACTCGACGCGCCACTTCATGCGCGAGCTGAATCGCCTGGGCGTGACGGGCGCGATCGACGCCGGCGGCGGCTCGCAGAACTACCCCGACGACTACGAGGTGATCCGCAAGCTGCACGACGCCGGCCAGATGACGGTGCGCATCGCCTACAACCTGTTCACGCAGAAGCCCAAGGCCGAGAAGGAGGACTTCGTGAACTGGACCCAGTCCGTCACCTATCACGACGGCAGCGACTACTTCCGCCACAACGGCGCGGGCGAAATGCTGGTGTTCTCGGCGGCCGACTTCGAGGACTTCCGCGTGGCGCGCCCCGAGCTGCCGCCCGAGATGGAGGGCGAACTGGAAGGCGTGGTGCGCGTGCTGGCGCAGAACCGCTGGCCGTGGCGCCTGCATGCCACCTACGACGAAACCATCAGCCGCGCGCTCGACGTGTTCGAGAAGGTCGACCGCGATATTCCGCTGGACGGCATCCACTGGTTCTTCGATCACGCCGAAACCATCTCGGAGCGCTCGATGGACCGCATCGCCGCGCTCGGCGGCGGGGTGGCCGTGCAGCACCGGATGGCCTACCAGGGCGAATACTTCGTCGAGCGCTACGGCGCCCAGGCCGCCGAGGCCACGCCGCCGGTGGCGAAGATGCTGGAGAAGGGCCTCAAGGTTTCGGCCGGCACCGATGCCACGCGCGTGGCCTCCTACAACCCGTGGATCTCGCTGGCCTGGCTGGTGACCGGCAAGACGGTGGGCGGCATGCGCCTCTACCCGCGGCACAGCCTGCTCGATCGCGAGACCGCGCTGCGCATGTGGACCGAGTACGTCACCTGGTTCTCGAACGAGGAAGGGCGCAAGGGGCGCATCGCGGTGGGCCAGCTCGCCGACCTGATGGTGCCCGACCGCGACTTCTTCGGCTGCGCCGAGGACGACATCGCCGGCACCACCGCGCTGCTGACCGTGGTGGGCGGGCGCATCGTCTGGGGCGCCGGGCCGTTCTCGCAACACGACGCGCCGATCCCGCCCGCCATGCCCGACTGGTCGCCCGCGCGCAGCTACGGCGGTTACGGCGGCTGGGGCGCGACGCAGCGCGAAGGCGCGCCGCTGCAACGCGCCGCGGCCGCCGCGCTGTGCGCCTGCGACAGCGCCTGCACGCTGCACGGCCACGCGCATGCCAGCGCCTGGAACAAGTCGCTGCCGACCTCGGACGCCAAGGGCTTCTGGGGCGCCTTCGGCTGCTCCTGCTGGGCGATCTGAGATGGCCGCCCCGCTGCTCGCCGGCAATCCGGCGTGGGTGCGCGCCCTGCTCGCGCCGGCCTGGGTCGCGCCGCTGCTGCGGCTCGCGCTGGTCTCCGCCTACCTGGTCGGCGGCGTCGACAAGCTGCTGCACTTCGATGCCGCCATCGCCGAGCAGGCGCATTTCGGCCTGCATCCGCCGGCCCTGTGGGCCGCGCTCGCGATCGTGGTGGAGATCGGCGGCTCGCTGTGCGTGGTCGCGCGGCGCCTGACCTGGCTCGGCGCCGGCGGCCTGGCGGCGCTGACCCTGGTCGCGATGCTGGTGGCCAACGATTTCTGGAACCTCGCCGGCGCCGCGCGCTTCATGGCGCTCAACAGCTTCTTCGAGCACCTGGGCCTGATCGCGGCACTGGCGCTCGCCACCCTGCTCAGCGATAGTCGCGATACGGCCGGCCACGGCCGCGCCTGATTCGCCGCTCACCATCCATCGACATCCCGCAGCACTGCGAAATAAACCAAACGACAAGGAACATCGTTCATGAACCCGATTCGCTCCCCCCTGCTGGCCCTGATGATCGCGGCCGGCACCGCTGGCGCCTTCACCGCGCCGGCCGCCTTCGCCAAGGCCTCGTTCGCGAAGACGCCGGCCGCCGCCGCCCCGTCGCTCGCCGTCGGCCCGCAGTACGACACCACCCACGTCTATGTCGCGCCCGAGGATTTCGACCGCTTCACCGACAGCTTCGTGGCCACCTTCGGCGGCAGCAAGTCCAAACAGGGCGTGTTCCAGGTCACGCCCACGCCGAGCCAGACCATGTCGCAACTGGTATTCACGCCGGCCGGCACGATCTCGGTGTTCGGCTTCAAGACGCCGGTACCCTGGCCGTTCGGCGCCGAGCGCACCGGCTACCTGGTGAGCGACATGGACGCGGCCGTGAAGTCGGCGCGCGCGCACGGCGCCGACGTGATCGTCGACACCTTCCCCGATCCGATCGGCCGCGATGCGGTGGTGACCTGGCCCGGCGGCGTCAACATGCAGCTCTACTGGCACAACCAGGCGCCCAGCTACGAGGCGCTGCAGACGGTGCCCGAGAACCGCGTCTACGTCTCGGCCCAGAGCGCCGGCAAGCTGATCCGCGACTTCCTGGCCTTCTCGCACGGCAAGCTGGTATCCGACGTGCGCAAGGCGCCCGGCGTGGAAATCGGCCGACCCGGCGACACCTACCGCCGCGTGCGCCTCGAATCGGGCTTCGGCAAGATGACCGTGCTGGTCACCGACGGCCACCTGCCCTACCCGTTCGGGCACGAGATGACCGGCTACGAAGTGCCCGACCTGGCCGCGACGCTGAAGAAGGCCGAGGCGGCCGGCGTCAAGACGCTGGTCGAGCCGTTCAGCTCGGACGGCCGTGAAGCCGCGATCGTGCAGTTCCCGGGCGGCTACGTCGCCGAGATCCACGCCAGCGCCGCGCAATGAAGCACGAGGACACGCTGCTGGCGGCGGTTGCCGGCTTCGTCGACACGCTCAGCTTCGTCGCGCTGTTCGGCCTGTTCACCGCCCACGTGACCGGCAACTTCGTGCTGATCGGCGCGGGCGCGGCCGGCTCCGGCCAGGGCCTGCTGCTGAAGCTGGCGGTGTTCCCCGCCTTCGTGGCGGGCGTGGCCGGCAGCAGCCTGCTGGTGCGTGCCCTGCCCCTGCATCACGCCCGCCAGGGCGCGCGCCTGCTGCATGCCGCCCAGGCCGTGCTGATGTTCGGCTTCTGCCTGGCCGGCGTGGCCGCCTCGCCGGTGGGCGGGCCCGACGACCTGGCGGCGGTGGCCGCCGGCATGCTCGGCGCCTTCGCGATGGGCGTGCAGAACGCGCATCCGCGCCTGGTGGCGCGACCCGGCGTGCCCAACACGGTGATGACGGGCAACGTCACGCAGGCGATCCTCGACGCGGTGGATCTGCTGTCGCCGCATCTGGACAGCGCCGCGCGCGCCGCCGTGCGTGCGCGCTTCGCGAAGATGCTGCCGGCCATCGCCGCGTTCGCGGCCGGCGCCGTGGCCGGCGCGCTCGGCTGGCGGCAGTTCGGCTTCTGGGCCCTGCTCGCG
>NZ_VWWK01000094.1:0-27520 GCF_011753035.1 Burkholderia sp. Ax-1720
GACGGCCGCCAAGCGCGAAGGCGCGGCAGCGCAACCGCGGCAGGGCAAGCGCGGCGCGGCAGCCGCTGCTCCCGTCGCGTCGGCCGCGGAGGCTCCCGCCGGCGGCGGCAGCGCCGGGCAGGACGACATCTTCTCCTATGTGACCTCGCCGGCCTTCGATGCTGACAACTCCAGCGGCGGCAATGGCGTGCGCGCCCCGATGCTGCGCCGTGGCCGTCAGGCGCCCAAGCGCGTGCTCGCGCCGGAAGACGACGCGCCGAAGCTGCACAAGGTGCTCGCCGAAGCCGGCATGGGCTCGCGTCGCGAGATGGAGGAGCTGATCGTCGCCGGCCGCGTGTCGGTGAACGGCGAGCCGGCTCACATCGGCCAGCGCATCCTGCCGACCGACCAGGTCCGGATCAACGGCAAGCCGGTCAAGCGCAAGCTGGCGAACAAGCCGCCGCGCGTGCTGCTGTATCACAAGCCGACCGGCGAAATCGTCAGTCATGCCGATCCGGAAGGCCGCGCCTCGGTTTTCGATCGCCTGCCGCCGATGAAGACGGCGAAATGGCTCGCGGTCGGCCGGCTCGACTTCAATACCGAAGGTCTGCTGATGCTGACCACCTCGGGCGACCTGGCGAACCGCTTCATGCACCCGCGCTATAGCGTGGAGCGCGAATACGCGGTGCGCGTGGTCGGCGAGCTCAACGAGGCCTCGCGCCAGAAGCTGCTGCACGGCGTCGAACTCGAGGACGGCCCGGCGAACTTCCTGCGGATTCGCGACGGCGGCGGCGAAGGCACCAATCACTGGTACCACGTGGCGCTGGCCGAAGGCCGCAACCGCGAGGTGCGTCGCATGTTCGAGGCGGTCGGCCTGATGGTGAGCCGGCTGATCCGCACGCGTCACGGCTCGATCCCGCTGCCGCGCGGCCTGAAGCGCGGCCGCTGGGAAGAACTCGACGAGGCGCAGGTCCGCAAGCTGATGGCGACCGTCGGCCTGAAGGTCGCCGCCGACGAGAAGGGCAAGCGCGGCGGGGCCGGCCAGGCCGAGCGCCGCCAGCCCGATCCGATGCAGACCTCGATGGGCTTCCTCAATCGCGAACCGGTGCTGACCACCCACGGCCAGCTCGACCAGCCGCGTCGCGGCGGCCGTCGCGGCGCCCAGGGCGGCGGTTTCGGTGCCGGCTTTGGCGGTGGTGGCGGCGGCGCGGCGGGCGGCGGCTTTGGCGGCAACGCCAACGCCAACCGTCGCGGCGGCGGCGATGTCGACGGCAATCGCCTGTCGTATGTCGCGAACAACGGCCACAAGCGCGGCCGCCGCAAGAGCCAGGGCCCGCGCGGTGCCAACGGCAATCGCGCGGACGGCGGCGGCAATGCCGGCGGCAACGCGCGCGGCGGCCAGCGCCCGCAGCAGCAGCGCAACCGCGCTCGCGGCCGCTGAAC
The DNA here is from genome assembly GCF_011753035.1 of Burkholderia sp. Ax-1720. Taxonomy (NCBI): domain Bacteria; kingdom Pseudomonadati; phylum Pseudomonadota; class Betaproteobacteria; order Burkholderiales; family Burkholderiaceae; genus Burkholderia; species Burkholderia sp. Ax-1720. The sequence continues at coordinate 1,423 of NZ_VWWK01000094.1, forward strand.
CTCGGTCGCTGCACCGATCAATCGGAAAACGATGGGGAAACCGGCCTTTCAGGCCGGTTTCATGGGCGATGCTTTGCGTTTGGGTTAAAAAACGCTATAATCGCAAAGTCGCTGGGCGTACGGGTTTAATGTGCGGCCTAGGTGCGACCACCAGAGTAAGAAGATGGGCGTTTCGCCCATTTTTTTTTGCTGAAACGGTTGGGCATCTCGGGTAGCGCTTCCTGCGCCGGCAAGGCGCGCGTCTGCGGGTGAATCGCGAACGGCGGGCGCGAACACCTGAGAGGACACTGTGCAACTGACGGAACTGATAGAAACCACGGTCACCGGGCTCGGTTACGAGCTGGTCGATCTCGAGCGCACCGGGCGCGGCATGCTCTGCGTCTACATCGATCAGCCGGCGGGCATCTCGATCGACGATTGCGAAAAGGTCACGCGTCAGCTCCAGCACGTATTGACGGTCGAAAACATCGATTACGAACGGCTCGAGGTTTCGTCGCCCGGCCTGGACCGTCCGCTGAAGAAGCTGGCCGACTTTGAACGGTTCGCCGGAAACGAAATCTCCGTCACCCTGAAAAAGCCGCTGGAAGGCCGCAAGACCTACCGCGGCATTCTGCATGCGCCGAACGGCGAAACGATCGGTTTGGAATTCGAGAGGAAGAAGGGCGAGGCGGCCATGCTGGATTTCACGCTGGCCGACATCGACAAAGCCCGCCTGATTCCGCAAGTTGACTTTAGGAGCCGCAAACAATGAGTCGCGAAGTGTTGATGCTGGTGGATGCGCTGGCACGCGAGAAAAACGTCGACAAGGATATCGTGCTGGGCGCGCTCGAAGCCGCGCTCGCCTCGGCCTCCAAGAAGCTGTTCGACGAAGGCGCCGAAATCCGTGTCCATATCGATCGTGAAAGCGGCGAGCACGAAACTTTCCGGCGCTGGCTGGTGGTGCCGGACGAAGCCGGCCTCCAGGAGCCGGATCGCGAGATCCTGTTGTTCGAGGCGCGCGAGCAGAAGGCCGAGATCGAGGTCGGCGACTACATCGAGGAATCGGTGCCGTCGATCGAGTTCGGCCGGATCGGCGCGCAGGCCGCCAAGCAGGTGATTCTGCAGAAGGTTCGCGACGCGGAGCGCGAGCAGATCCTGAACGACTACCTCGAGCGCGGCGAGAAGATCATGACCGGCACGGTCAAGCGTCTCGACAAGGGCAACTTCATCGTCGAGTCGGGCCGTGTCGAGGCGCTGCTGCGCCGTGACCAGCTGATTCCGAAGGAAAACCTGCGCGTGGGCGACCGCGTGCGCGCCTATATCGCCAAGGTCGATCGCACCGCGCGCGGTCCGCAGATCGAGCTGTCGCGCACGGCGCCTGAATTCCTGATGAAGCTGTTCGAGATGGAAGTGCCGGAAATCGAACAGGGCCTGCTCGAGATCAAGGCGGCAGCACGCGATCCCGGCGTTCGTGCGAAGATCGGCGTGGTCGCCTACGACAAGCGGATCGATCCGATCGGCACCTGCGTCGGCATCCGCGGTTCGCGCGTGCAGGCCGTGCGCAACGAGCTCGGTGGCGAAAACATCGACATCGTGCTATGGTCCGACGATCCCGCCCAGTTCGTGATCGGCGCGCTCGCGCCGGCAGCCGTGCAATCGATTGTCGTCGATGAAGAAAAGCACTCGATGGACGTCGTCGTCGACGAAAGCGAACTGGCTGTCGCGATCGGCCGGAGCGGCCAGAACGTGCGCCTTGCCAGCGAACTGACCGGCTGGCAGATCAACATCATGACGCCGGACGAATCCGCCCTGAAGCAAGGTGAAGAGCGTGACCGTCTGCGCAGCCTGTTCATGGCGCGCCTCGATGTCGACGAGGAAGTGGCTGACATCCTGATCGACGAAGGTTTCACCAGCCTCGAAGAAATCGCCTACGTCCCGCTGAACGAAATGCTCGAGATCGAGGCGTTCGACGAGGAGACCGTGCACGAGCTGCGCAACCGCGCGCGCGATGCCCTGTTGACGATGGCGATCGCCAACGAGGAAAAGGTGGAAAATGCTGCGCTCGACCTGAAGAGCCTCGACGGCATCACGCCGGAGTTGCTCGCGAAGCTGGCGGAACATAGCGTGGCGACGCGCGACGATCTCGCCGAGCTGGCTGTCGACGAACTGGTCGAGATGACCGGAGTGGAAGAGGAAGCCGCGAAAGCGCTGATCATGAAAGCACGTGAACACTGGTTCCAGTGAGAAATGACCATGGCGCACTGATATTTGGCGGCCGGAAGGCCGCATGACCCGATGCTAACCGCAAGGAATCGGTCCTTGCACTAAGAGGAATGAATGGCGAGTAACAACGTAGCCCAATTTGCCGCGGAACTGAAAATGCCTGCTGGTGTGCTGCTCGAACAGCTGCAGGCAGCGGGCGTCCAGAAAGCGAGTGAAGACGATGCGCTGTCGGAAACCGACAAGGCGCGTCTGCTCGATCATTTGCGTAAATCGCACGGCTCGTCCGACGCCGACAAGCGCAAGATCACGCTGACCCGCCGGCACACGTCGGAAATCAAGCAATCCGATGCAACGGGTAAGGCTCGCACCATTCAGGTCGAGGTGCGCAAGAAGCGGACGTTCGTGAAACGCGACGATGTCGCGGAGAACGGCGCCGATGTGGGCCAGGACCAGGCGGACGATGCGGCGGCCGAGGCCGATCTGAAGCGTCGCGAGGAAGAAGCGCGCCACGAGGCCGAGCTGCTCGAGAAGCAGGCGCAGGAGCTGCGCGAGCGCCAGGAGCGCCTCGAACGCGAGGAAGCCGATCGTCGGGCTCGTGAGGAAGCGGCCGAGGCCGAGCGTCGTCGCGCCGAGGAAGAGGCGGCCAGCAAGCGCGCGGCTGCGGCCCAGGCGCAAGCCCAGGCACAGCAGCAGGCTGCCGCGCAGCAGGCTGCGGCCGAGCAGGAAGCCGCGCGTGCGCAGGAAACGCAGAACGCGCAGCAGTCGACCCAGGACGAAGAGCGTGCGGCGGCCGAACGTGCCGCCCAGCGCGAAGCGGCCAAGAAGGCTGAGGACGCTGCCCGCGAGGCCGCCGACAAGGCGCGTGCCGAGCAGGAGGAAATCCGCAAGCGTCGCGAGAAGGCCGAGGCCGAGGCGCGCGCGATTCGCGAAATGATGGCGACCCCGCGCCGTGCGCAGGTCAAGGCCGTCGAGCCGCCGAAGCCGGCCGAGCCGCCCAAGGCGGCCGAGGCCAAGGGCACGCTGCACAAGCCGGCCAAGCCGGCGGGCGAAGCGGGCGCGCGTCCGGCCAATGCGGCAGCGGCGAAGAAGCCCGCCACCGCGGCGCCGGCGAACGCCAATGCCAATACCAGCGCACCGGGCGCGGCCGATCGCAACAAGAAACCGGCCGGCAAGGGCGGTTGGCAGGACGACGCATCGAAGCGTCGTGGCATCAAGACGCGCGGCGATTCCAGCGGCGGCGTCGACCGCGGCTGGCGCGGCGGCCCGAAGGGTCGCGGCCGTCACCAGGACAGCGCCTCGTCGTTCCAGGCGCCGAGCGAGCCGATCGTGCGCGAAGTGCACGTGCCGGAGACGATTTCCGTCGCCGATCTCGCGCACAAGATGTCGGTGAAGGCGTCCGAAGTCATCAAGATCATGATGAAGCTCGGCCAGATGGTCACCATCAACCAGGTGCTGGACCAGGAAACGGCGATGATCATCGTCGAGGAACTGGGTCATCGCGCCGTGGCCGCCAAGCTCGACGATCCGGAAGCGCTGCTGGTCGAGGGCGAGGTCGGCGTCGATGCGGAGCAACTGCCGCGTCCGCCGGTCGTCACGGTGATGGGTCACGTCGACCACGGCAAGACCTCGCTGCTGGACTACATCCGTCGCGCCAAGGTGGCGGCGGGCGAAGCGGGCGGCATTACGCAGCATATCGGCGCTTACCACGTCGAGACGCCGCGCGGCGTCGTCACTTTCCTCGATACGCCGGGTCACGAGGCCTTCACGGCCATGCGTGCACGCGGCGCGAAGGCGACCGACATCGTGGTGCTGGTGGTGGCCGCCGATGACGGCGTGATGCCGCAGACCAAGGAAGCCATCTCGCACGCCAAGGCGGGTGGGGTGCCGATCGTGGTCGCGATCAACAAGATCGACAAGCCGGATGCGAATCCGGATCGCGTCAAGCAGGAACTGGTTGCCGAAGGCGTGGTGCCGGAAGAGTACGGCGGCGATTCGCCGTTCGTGGCGGTGTCGGCCAAGACCGGTTCGGGCATCGACGACCTGCTCGAGAACGTGCTGCTGCAGGCCGAAGTGCTGGAACTGAAGGCACCGATCGAGGCGCCGGCCAAGGGCATCGTGATCGAAGCGAAGCTCGACAAGGGCAAGGGCCCGGTGGCGACGGTGCTGGTGCAATCCGGCACGCTGTCGCGCGGCGACGTGGTGCTGGCCGGCACGGCCTATGGCCGCGTGCGGGCGATGCTCGACGAGAACGGCAAGCCGACCAAGTCGGCCGGCCCGTCGATCCCGGTGGAAATCCAGGGTCTGTCGGAAGTGCCGGGCGCCGGCGAGGAAGTGATCGTGCTGCCGGACGAGCGCAAGGCGCGCGAAATCGCGCTGTTCCGCCAGGGCAAGTTCCGCGACGTCAAGCTGGCCAAGCAACAGGCGGCCAAGCTCGAAAGCATGCTCGAACAGATGGGCGAAGGCGAAGTGCAGAACCTGCCGCTCATCATCAAGGCCGACGTGCAGGGTTCGCAGGAAGCGCTGGTGCAGTCGCTGCTCAAGCTGTCGACCGACGAAGTGCGCGTGCAGATCGTGCATAGCGCGGTGGGTGGCATCAGCGAAAGCGACGTCAACCTGGCCACGGCCTCGAAGGCGGTCATCATCGGCTTCAACACGCGCGCCGATGCCCAGGCTCGCAAGCTGGCCGAGTCGAACGGCATCGACATCCGCTACTACAACATCATCTACGACGCCGTGGATGAGGTGAAGGCGGCAATGTCGGGCATGCTCGCGCCGGAAAAGCGCGAAGTCATCACCGGCATGGTCGAGGTGCGCCAGGTCATCAAGGTGCCGAAGGTCGGCCTGGTGGCGGGTTGTATGGTCACGGACGGTGTGGTCAAGCGCTCCTCGTCGGTGCGCGTGCTGCGCAACAACGTGGTCATCTTCACGGGCGAGCTCGATTCGCTCAAGCGCTTCAAGGACGACGTGAAGGAAGTGAAGCAAGGCTTCGAGTGCGGTATGTCGATCAAGAACTTCAACGATATCGTCGAAGGCGATCAGTTCGAAGTGTTCGAGGTCACGGAAGTCGCTCGGACGCTGTAAGGCCGGCGTGAACGCTGATGGGCGGGGCAGGCGTGGGCCTGTCCCGCCCATTTTCATGGCGACGGCGATATGTGTCGTCGCCCGTTCGATGAACGGAATGACGGAAATACCATGACGAAGAAACGTACCTCTCCCAATCGCAACGTGCAGATTGCCGACCAGATCCAGCGCGATCTGTCCGAGTTGATCATGCGCGAGGTGAAGGACCCGCGGATCGGCATCGTGACGATCCAGAGCGTCGAGCTGACGCCCGACTACGCGCATGCGAAGGTCTATTTCACGGCGCTCACCGGCGACCCGCTGCAGACCCAGGACGCGCTGAACCACGCCGCGGGCCACCTGCACAACCTGCTGTTCAAGCGGCTGCACATCCATACCGTGCCGACGCTGCATTTCCATTACGACCAGACGATCGAGAAGGCTGTCGAGATGTCGCGCCTGATCGAGCAGGCGAATTCGACGCGCGCCAAGGACGACTGAGCCGCCCCGCCGATCCCGATCTCGCCATGACGACTGCTCCTCAACGCCCGCGCGTGCCGCGCCGGCTGCTCGACGGCGTGCTGCTGCTGGACAAGCCGATCGGCCTGTCCAGCAACGACGCGCTGATCCGCGCGAAACGCCTCTACCTCGCCAAGAAGGCCGGCCACACCGGCACGCTCGATCCGCTTGCCTCGGGCCTGCTGCCGCTCTGTTTCGGCGAGGCGACCAAGTTCTCCCAGGATCTGCTCGAAGCCGACAAGACCTACGAGGCCACCATGCGCCTCGGCATTCGCACCACCACGGGCGACGCCGAGGGCGAGGCGATCGAGACGCGCGAGGTGCGGGCCGATCGCGCGGCGATCGAGGCCGTGCTGCCGCGTTTTCTCGGCGAGATCGTGCAGGTGCCGCCGATGTATTCGGCGCTCAAGCGTGACGGCAAGCCGCTCTACGAATATGCGCGCGCCGGCCAGACCGTCGAGCGCGAAGGGCGCCAGGTGATCATCCACCTGCTCGAACTGCTCGACTGCGCCTTGCCGGACGTGAGTTTTCGCGTGACCTGCAGCAAGGGCACCTACGTTCGCACCCTGGCCGAGGATATCGGCGAGGCGCTCGGCTGCGGCGCGCACCTGGTTGCGTTGCGCCGCACCGGCGTCGGTGCGCTGACGCTGGAGCATGCCGTCACGCTCGATGCGCTGTCCGATGCCGAGGCGGCCGAGCGCGATCGCTGGCTGCAGCCCGTCGACGCGCTGTTGTCGACCTTCGTGCGTGTCCAGCTCACGGCCGAGGAGGCGAAGCGTTTCCGTCATGGCCAGCGCCTGCGGCTCGCCTCGGTGCCCGAGCTGGGCGTCCAGGATGGCGATCGCGTGCGTGTGTATGACGAGGCCGAATGCCTGCTCGGCGTGGCTCGCCTGAGCGAGGGCGTGCTGGCCCCGGAGCGCCTGGTAGTGAGCGGCGAGCCGCAATGACGCCGGCCTGAAGCACTGGTGACTACGAAAATGCCCGGTCAATCGGTTTGACCGGGCATTTTCCTTTCTGCGCGACCAGCGAGGCGAGCCGCTTGCCTCAGTGTGCCGCCGAAGCCGCGGCGCTCGAATCGCCGCCGCCGCTGTTGGCCTTTTCCGGCTTGGTGATCCAGATCAGGCCGATCAGCACCACGAAGATCGCGGCCGACAGGTAGAACAGGTCGTTGACGCCGAGCTGCGCGGCCTGCTGGGTCGCCATCTGGTTGATCAGGCCGTTGGCCTGCTGCTCGCTCAAGCCCAGGTTGCCCATCTGCGTGATGGTCTGGTTGAAGATCGGGTTGTAGACGTTGGCCTGCTCGACGATCTGCGCGTGATGGAAGTTGTTGCGATGGTCCCAGGCGGTCTGGAAGATCGAGGTGCCGATCCCGCCGCACATGATCCGCACGAAGTTCGACAGGCCCGAGGCGGCCGGGATCCGGTGGCCAGGCAGTCCCGACAAGGTGATCGACACCAGCGGGATGAAGAAGCCCGCCATCGCGATGCCCTGCACGAAGGTCGGCGCCATCAACGACCATTCGTCCACGCCCGTGGTGTAGCGCGAGCGCATCCAGAAGCACAGCGCGAACACCAGGAACGCGGCCGTCGCGATATAGCGCGGATCGGTGCGCGGCAGGAACTTGCCGGTCAGGGGCGAGAGCAGGATCGCGAAGAAGCCGACCGGCGCCAGCACCAGCCCGGCGTCGGTCGCCGTGTAGCCGATCTGGGTCTGCAGCCACAGCGGCAGCAGCACCAGGTTGCCGAAATAGAGCCCGTAGCCGATCGCCAGCGAGATCGTGCCGCCGGTGAAGTTGCGTTGCCGGAACAGCGACAGGTCGACCACCGGATGCTCGGCCGTCAGCTCCCAGATCACGAAGAAGGCGAAGGCGATGATGGCGGTCAGCGCCAGCACCACGATGGTGGTCGAGGCGAACCAGTCGAGGTCCTTGCCCTTGTCGAGCATGACCTGCAGCGAGCCCACCCAGATCACCAGCAGGGCCAGGCCGACGCCGTCGATCGGCGCCTGGCGCGTCTGCGATTCGCGGCTGCGGTAGATCATCCAGGTGACGATCGCGGCGGCGATGCCGACCGGGATGTTGACGTAGAAGATCCAGGGCCAGGAGTAGTTGTCCGAGATCCAGCCGCCGAGAATCGGGCCGGCCACTGGCGCGATCAGCGTTGTCATCGACCACAGCGCGAGTGCCATCGGTGCGCGTGCGCGTGGATAGCTCGACAGCAGCAGCGATTGCGAGAGCGGGATCATCGGGCCGGCCACCGCGCCCTGGATCACGCGCGATACCAGCAGGAAGGGCAGGCTCGGTGCCAGGCCGCAGAGCCAGGACGAGATCACGAACAGGATGATCGAGGCCAGGAACAGGCGCACCTGGCCGATCCGGTCGGTCAGCCAGCCGGTCAGCGGCACCGAGATCGCATTGGCCACCGCGAACGAGGTGATCACCCAGGTGCCCTGGTCCGAGGACACGCCGAGGTCGCCCGAGATGGTCGGGATCGCCACGTTCGCGATCGAGGTGTCGAGCACGTTCATGAACACCGCGAGCGACACCGCGATCGTGCCGAGCACGAGTTGGCCGCCTTGCAGCGGCGGGTGGGGAGCGGGTGGTTGGGGCTGGGCCATGAGCGCTCCGCGCTTACATCAGGTTCGGCGCCGGGCGCGCGGCCGGCCTGGCCGAAGCGGGCGAGGCGGCACCGCGCGAGGACGTGGCGCCGGCGGCATTCTGCGCGATGATGCGCGCGATCTCGGCATTGGCCTCGTCGCCGTACTTGGCGAACACGTCGGTCTGGTAGACCGTGTTCGGCACGTTGCCGAGCTGGCCGCCGTGATCGTCCTTGATGTCGACATCGACCTGCATCGACAGGCCGATGCGCAGCGGATGCTGCTCGAGCTCCTTCGGATCGATCACGATGCGCACCGGCAGGCGCTGCACCACCTTGATCCAGTTGCCGGTGGCGTTCTGCGCCGGCAGCAGCGAGAAGGCCGAGCCGGTGCCGGCCGAGAAGCCGACCACCTTGCCGTGGTACTTGACCGAGGAGCCGTAGATGTCGGCTGTCAGCTCGACCGGCTGGCCGATCCGCATGTGAGTGAGCTGGACTTCCTTGAAGTTGGCATCGACCCACACCGCGTTGAGCGGCACCACCGACATCAGCGGCGAGCCCGGCGCGACGCGCTGGCCGACCTGCACCGAGCGCTTGGCGACGTAGCCCGTGACCGGCGCGGGCAGCGTGTTGCGCGCGTTGTTCAGGTAGGCGTCGCGGACCTTGGCGGCGGCGGCGAGCACGTTCGGGTGATCGGCGATGGTGGTGTTCGCGGTCAGCGCGCGGTTCGAGGCGAGCTGCTGCTGGGCGGCATCGACCGAGGCCTGCGCGGCCTTCACGGCGTCGCGCGCGTGCGAGATCTCTTCCTGCGAGACCGCGCCGGTCTGTGCCACCGCGAGACGCCGGCGCAGGTCGTCCTGCGCCTTCGACAGATCCGATTCGCGCAGCGCGACCTGGGCACGATACTGGTCGTCGTTGACGAACAGGCCGCGCACCTGGCGCACGGTCTGCGCCAGGTTGGCCTCGGCCTGCTGCAGTGCGACCCGCGCGTCGGCCGGGTCGAGCACCACCAGCGGCGCGCCGGCCGTGACGGTCTGCGTATCGTCGGCGTTCACGGCGATCACGGTGCCGGTGACCTGCGGCGTGATCTGCACCACGTTGCCGTTCACGTAGGCGTCGTCGGTGCTCTCCCGGAAGCGCGCGACCAGGAAGTAGTAGAGCCCGTAGGCGATCGCGGCGATCAGGATGATGACGGTCAGCAGGGTCATCATCCGTTTGCGTTTCGCGTTGTTTGGCCGGGCGGCGGCGTTTTGCTGAGGGTCGCTCATGGCGAGGTTCTCCGTCGATTCTTGTCGGTGGTGCGAGTGATGTCAGGCAGGTGCGGACGATGCGGCCGGCATCAGTTCGCGGCCTGTTGCTGCGTGGCGGTCGCGGCCGGTGGCGGCGCATGTGCCGTCGTCGCGTCCCGGGCTGCCGCGCCCGCCGGTTTCGCCGGGGCGGCCGCGAGCGGCGTGCCGGTCGCGTCGAAGCCGCCGCCCAGCGACTTGATCAGGCCGATCTGCATGTCGCGGCGGCGCATCACCAGGTTGGTGACGGTCTGCTCGGCGCTCAGGCGGTTGATGTCGGCACTGAGCACCTGCAGTTGCGGCGAGAGGCCGGCCTTGTAGCGGATCACGGCGAGTTCGTAGGCGCGCGTCGACGCGTCGAGCGCGCGCTGCGCATCGCCCATCTGCTTGTCGACGGCGCGGATCGTGGCGACCTGGGTGGCCACGTCGTTGAGCGCGCCGATCAGCGTCTGGTTGTAGTTCGCCACGCTCAGGTCGTAGTCGGCGTAGCTGCCGCGCAACTGCGCGCGCAGGGCGCCGCCGTAGAAGATCGGCAGGTGCACGGCCGGGCCGAACTGCGCCTGGCGACTCGCGAACTTCAGGAACTGGCCCCAGCCGAAGGCATCGAAACCGAAGCCCGCCGCGAGATTCACGTCGGGGAAGAACTCGGCCTTGGTTTCCTTCACGTCGGCGATGCGTGCCTCGACCTGCCAGCGCGCCGCGACGATGTCGGGGCGGCGCGAGACCAGGTCGGCGGGGATGTTGCCGGGCAGCTCGATGGCGCCGCCCGGCTTGAGCACCGGCATGGCGATCTGCAGGCCGCGGTCGGGCCCCTTGCCGAGCAGGGCGGCGAGCTGGTAGCGCACCGTGGTGATCTGGCCGTCCAGTTCGGACAGCGAGGACTGGCTGGTCGCCACGTTGCCGCGCGCGGTCTGCCGTTCGACATTGGTATCGAGCCCGGCGCCGACGCGGCCCTCGGTGATCTTGCCGACCGTCTCGCGATTGCCGATCTCGCGCTGGGCGATATCGCGCAGCGCATAGAGCTGGGCGAGCTGGTTGTAGGTGCGCGCGATCGAGGTGGCGAGCGTGATGCGCGCCTGCTGGAACTCCGCCTGCGCGGCCTTCTGCTGCGAGACCGCCGATTTCAGCTTTTCACGGTTCTTGCCCCAGAGGTCGAGCTCCCATGAGGCGCTGAGCAGTGCGTTGTTCTCGCTGAACCAGCTGCCGCCATAGGGGGGCGGGAACAGTCCGTTGCCCGAGTAGAGTTCGCGGGTCCAGGAATAGCTGCCCTCGACCTTCGGGAACAGGGTGGCGCGCGAGGACTGGATATAGGCCGAGGCCTTGGCCAGGCGCGCCTGGGCCTGGGCGATGCTCGGATTGTCCTCGAGCGCCTCGTCGATCAGCTTCGGCAGTTGCGGATCGCCGAACTGGCTCGCCCAGTCGAGCGCCGGCCAGTGACCGCCTTCGGCGGGCAGGCTCTGCGTGCTGTCGAACTGCGATTCGGGCGCGATCCGCTTGTCGCTGTGGATGCCCATGTAGTTGGCGCAGCCGGCCAGCGCGAAGGCGGCGATGGCCGCCGCCAGCGTGCCGCGCATCGGCCGGACAGCGGCCCCCGACCCTGGATGAATGGTGGACATTGCAAGGATTTCCTTATGTCGATCCATTGAAAATTATTGTTATGGCACGGTTTATTGGGCGGAGGCGGGCGGGTTGCCGGTGCCGCCGTCGCCGCAGTAATTGCTGAGAATCCTCCGCAGCATGCTTTTCAGGAAGCCGACTTCCTCCGGCGTGAAGCCGTTCAGCAACTGGTCGAGCACGCTGATGAAGATCTCCGGCATCCGCTCGGCCAGCTCGCGTCCTTCGTCGGTCAACTCGAGCCGCACCACCCGGCGGTCCTCGTGGCTGCGCACGCGCGACAGCAGCCCGCGCTTCTCGACACGGTCGAGCAGCCGTGTGACGGCACTGGCATCGATCGCGTATTCGCGCGCCAGCTCGGCGGCCGTCGAGCATTTGCCGACCGCCAGCATGAACAGCATGCTGGCCTGGGTGCCGGTGATGCCGAGCTCGGTCTGGGTGCGCTGCGTGACGAGATTGGTCATCAGCGAGCGCACGCGCGACAGCAGGTAGCCGACGCTGTCGTTGATCGGATAGGCCGACAGCGACAGGCCGCGGGCGGAGGAAGAGGTGGAATCCGGCATAGTCTCTGATTCTGCAATAGTTGACTAGGCAGCAGTATAGGCGTGCTTGATTGCCGCGGCAAATAATGAACCGCCATGACGACGCGGGCAATCGGGGCCGATACGTAGACGGGCGGCCGGCGAATCGGGGAAGGGCGCCGATCGAGGGGCCGGAATGGCGCCGGCGCGACAGTCAGTGTGCACCGCAGCGAAAGCTCGGTTCGCGACATCCCGGCGTGCTATAATCCTAGGCTTTCCAGGATGCAATAAGCAGCGCGCGTGAGGCACGACCATCCACGCGCGTTTTTGCGTGTCCGATCATCAGGTTTCGATTTCAGGTTTCTATGACCCGCGCCCTTCGCAATATCGCCATCATCGCCCACGTCGACCACGGCAAGACCACGCTCGTCGACCAACTGCTGCGCCAGTCCGGCACCTTCCGCGAGAACCAGCAGATGGTCGAGCGGGTGATGGACTCGAACGACATCGAAAAAGAGCGCGGGATCACGATTCTCGCGAAGAACTGCGCGGTCGAGTACGAAGGCACCCACATCAACATCGTCGACACCCCGGGCCACGCCGACTTCGGCGGCGAGGTCGAGCGCGTGCTGTCGATGGTCGACTCGGTGCTGCTGCTGGTGGATGCCGTCGAAGGCCCGATGCCGCAGACCCGCTTCGTGACCAAGAAGGCACTGGCGCTGGGCCTCAAGCCGATCGTGGTGGTCAACAAGATCGACCGCCCGGGCGCGCGGATCGACTGGGTGATCAACCAGACCTTCGACCTGTTCGACAAGCTCGGCGCGACCGAGGAGCAACTGGACTTCCCGATCGTCTACGCCTCGGGCCTGAACGGTTATGCCTCGCTCGATTCGTCGGCTCGCGACGGCGACATGCGTCCGCTGTTCGAGGCGATCCTCCAGCACGTGCCGGTGCGCCCGGCCGACCCGGAAGCGCCGCTGCAACTGCAGATCACCTCGCTCGACTACTCGACCTACGTCGGCCGGATCGGCGTGGGCCGCATCACGCGCGGCCGCATCAAGCCGGGCCAGCCGGTGGTGATGCGCTTCGGCCCGGAAGGCGAGGTGCTGAGCCGCAAGATCAACCAGGTGCTGTCGTTCAAGGGCCTGGAGCGCGTCCAGGTGGAGTCGGCCGAGGCAGGCGACATCGTGCTGATCAACGGTATCGAGGATGTCGGCATCGGCGCGACGATCTGCGCCGTCGACACGCCGGAAGCGCTGCCGATGATCACGGTCGACGAGCCGACGCTGACCATGAACTTCCTGGTCAACTCCTCGCCGCTGGCCGGTCGTGAAGGCAAGTTCGTGACGAGCCGCCAGATCCGCGATCGCCTGATGAAGGAACTGAACCACAACGTGGCGCTGCGCGTGCGCGACACCGGCGACGAAACCGTGTTCGAGGTTTCGGGCCGCGGCGAACTGCACCTGACCATCCTGGTCGAGAACATGCGCCGCGAGGGCTACGAGCTGGCCGTGTCGCGTCCGCGCGTGGTGCTGCAGGAAGTCGACGGCGTCAAGCAGGAGCCGTACGAGCAGCTGACCATCGACGTCGAGGACGAGCACCAGGGCGGCGTGATGGAGGAGCTGGGCCGCCGCAAGGGCGAAATGCTCGACATGGCTTCGGATGGCCGTGGCCGCACGCGTCTCGAGTACAAGATCTCCGCGCGGGGCCTGATCGGCTTCCAGAGCGAGTTCCTGACGCTCACGCGCGGCACGGGCCTGATGAGCCACATCTTCGACTCCTACGCACCGGTCAAGGAAGGCTCGGTCGGCGAGCGCCGCAACGGCGTGCTGATCTCGCAGGACGACGGCGCGGCCGTGGCCTACGCACTCTGGAAGCTGCAGGATCGCGGCCGCATGTTCGTGAAGCCGGGCGACGCGCTCTACGAGGGCATGATCATCGGCATCCACAGCCGCGACAACGATCTGGTGGTCAACCCGATCAAGGGCAAGCAGCTGACCAACGTGCGCGCCTCGGGTACCGACGAAGCCGTGCGCCTGGTGCCGCCGATCCAGATGTCGCTCGAATACGCGGTCGAATTCATCGACGACGACGAACTGGTCGAGGTGACGCCGCAGTCGATCCGCCTGCGCAAGCGCCACCTGAAGGAGCACGAGCGTCGCCGCGCCAGCCGCGAAGCCGAGTAAGCCTCGAGCCCTGGCCCTGCCTCGGCGAGAATCCAGAAAAGCCGCCTTCGGGCGGCTTTTTTGCGTCCTGCCGACCGCGCCTCGTAAAACACTATTACGAGTCTCGTCAAAATCGGGGCCATTTGTCGCGAAAGCCCGCTGCGACGGGCTTCGAGGGTGCGACATTGTGACCTTCGTTGGTGCGTATTGTGATATGCTGCGCGCACGCAAGTTTTAGGTCCTTCCAAGCAAGACTTGATTCGCGCAATCCGCTAAACGGTCAGGCCGTGTCGCGGAAGGTTGAGTAACCCGCTATTTCTCGAGAAGCTCGAAGAAAGGTGAGCGTAAAATGTCAGATGTAATGAAGCAGTTCCAGCTGAACTCCTATCTGTTCGGCGGCAATGCTTCGTATGTAGAAGAACTGTACGAAGCCTACCTGGACAACCCGGCATCGGTGCCGGATAACTGGCGCGAGTATTTCGACGCGCTGCAGAACGTGCCGGCTACGGATGGTTCGAACGCGAACGACGTCGCCCACTTTCCGATCGTCGAATCCTTTGCCCAGCGCGCCAAGGCCAACGCCTTCATCCCGCGCGACAACGGCAACGCCGGCGGCAATCTGGCCACCGCGCGCAAGCAGGTGCACGTCCAGACCCTGATCAGCGCCTATCGCTTCCTCGGCTCGCAATGGGCCAATCTCGATCCCCTGAAGCGTCGCGAGCGCCCCGCGATCCCCGAGCTCGAACCCGCGTTCTACGACTTCTCCGAGGCCGACCTCGACCAGACGTTCAGCGCCAGCAACCTGTATTTCGGTTTCGAGCAGGCTTCGCTGCGTGACATCGTCAAGTCGCTGCGCGACACGTATTGCGGCACGATCGGCGCCGAGTACATGTACATCGGCGATCCGGAGCAGAAGCGCTGGTGGCAGGAGCGTCTCGAGTCGACGCGCGCCACGCCGAACTTCACGGCCGACAAGAAGAAGCACGTGCTGAACCGCCTCACGGCCGCCGAAGGCCTCGAGCGCTACCTGCACACCAAGTACGTCGGCCAGAAGCGCTTCTCGCTCGAAGGCGGCGAAAGCTTCATCGCGGCGATGGACGAAGTGGTCCAGCATTCGGGTTCGAAGGGCGTGCAGGAAATCGTCATCGGCATGGCCCACCGTGGCCGCCTGAACGTGCTGGTCAATACGCTCGGCAAGATGCCGGCCGACCTGTTCGCCGAATTCGAAGGCAAGCACGTCGACGACCTGCCGGCCGGCGACGTGAAGTACCACAAGGGCTTCTCGTCGGACATCGCCACCGAAGGCGGCCCGGTCCACCTGTCGCTCGCGTTCAACCCCTCGCACCTGGAAATCGTCAACCCGGTGGTCGAAGGTTCGGCCAAGGCCCGGATGGACCGTCGCGGCGACGCCGACGGCCTGCAGGTGCTGCCGGTGCAGATCCACGGCGACGCGGCCTTCGCGGGCCAGGGCGTGGTGATGGAAACGCTGAACCTGGCGCAGACGCGCGGTTACGGCACGCACGGCACGCTGCACATCGTCATCAACAACCAGATCGGCTTCACCACCTCGGACCCGCGCGACGCGCGTTCGACGCTGTACTGCACCGACGTGGTCAAGATGATCGAGGCGCCGGTGCTGCACGTGAACGGCGACGATCCGGAAGCGGTGGTGCTCGCGGTGCAGATCGCGATCGACTATCGCATGCAGTTCCACAAGGATGTCGTGATCGACATCGTCTGCTTCCGCAAGCTCGGCCACAACGAGCAGGACACGCCGGCGGTCACGCAGCCGCTGATGTACAAGAAGATCGCGCAGCACCCGGGCACTCGCGCGCTGTACGCCGAGAAGCTGGTGCAGCAGGGCGTGATCACCGCCGAGCAGGGCGACGAGTTCGTCAAGGCCTATCGCAAGGCGATGGACGACGGCCACCACACGGTCGATCCGGTGCTCTCGAACTACAAGAGCAAGTACGCGGTCGACTGGGTGCCGTTCCTGAACCGCAAGTGGACCGACGCGGCCGACACGGCCGTGCCGCTGGCCGAGCTGAAGCGTCTCGGCGAGCGCATCACCACGGTGCCGGAGAACTTCAAGGTCCACCCGCTGGTCGAGCGCGTGATCAACGACCGCCGCAAGATGGCCCAGGGCGATCAACCGCTCGACTGGGGCATGGGCGAGCACCTCGCGTTCGCCTCGCTGGTCGCATCGGGCTACGCCGTGCGACTGACCGGCCAGGATTCGGGCCGGGGCACCTTCACGCACCGTCATTCGGTGCTGCATGACCAGAACCGCGAGCGCTGGAACGACGGCACCTACGTGCCGCTGCAGAACATCTCGGAAGGCCAGGCGAACTTCACGGTGATCGACTCGGTGCTGTCGGAAGAAGCGGTGCTCGGCTTCGAGTACGGCTACTCGACCGCCGAACCGAACACGCTGGTGCTGTGGGAAGCGCAGTTCGGCGACTTCGTGAACGGCGCGCAGGTGGTGATCGACCAGTTCATCTCCTCGGGCGAAGTGAAGTGGGGCCGCGTCTCGGGCCTGACGATGCTGCTGCCGCACGGCTACGAAGGCCAGGGTCCGGAGCACTCGTCCACGCGTATCGAGCGTTTCCTGCAGATGTGCGCGGATCACAACATGCAGGTGGTCCAGCCGACCACCCCGGCGCAGATCTTCCACCTGCTGCGTCGCCAGATGATCCGCCTGTTCCGCAAGCCGCTGATCGTGGCCACGCCGAAGTCGCTGCTGCGTCACAAGGAAGCGGTCTCGGACCTGTCGGAACTGGCCAAGGGTTCGTTCCATCCGGTGCTCGGCGAAACCGACGAGTCGATCGACGCGAAGAAGGTCAAGCGCGTGCTGGCCTGCTCGGGCCGCGTGTACTACGACCTGGTCGCGCATCGCCGCGAAGCGAAGGCGAACGACGTGGCGATCGTCCGGATCGAGCAGCTCTATCCGTTCGCGCACAAGCAGTTCGAAGCGGAACTGAAGAAGTACGACAACGCGACCGAAGTGGTCTGGGTGCAGGACGAGCCGCAGAATCAGGGCCCGTGGTTCTACATCGAACACCACCTGAAGGAAGGCATGAAGGAAGGGCAGAAGCTCGCGTACAGCGGCCGCCCGGCTTCCGCCTCGCCGGCGGTCGGTTACTACGCGAAGCACTACGAGCAGCAGAAGGCCCTGATCGAAGGGGCATTCGGCCGCCTGAAGAGCGCGTCGATCGCAAAATAAGCGGACCTCACGAACCGGGAGCGCGCCAGGCGCGTTCCCGGTTCGTCTCGTTGCGCGCGGCAACGCGAGCACGAGCCAGGCCGCAGGATCCCGACATTACCCAGATCAAGCATCCAGGAATCAAGTCATGGCTATCGTAGAAGTCAAAGTCCCCCAGCTTTCCGAATCGGTTTCGGAAGCCACCATGCTGCAGTGGAAGAAGAAGCCCGGCGAGGCGGTCGCGCAGGATGAAATCCTGATCGAACTCGAGACCGACAAGGTCGTGCTCGAAGTGCCGGCACCGGCAGCCGGCGTGCTGTCGCAAGTGCTGCAGAACGACGGCGACACGGTCGTCGCCGACCAGGTGATCGCCACCATCGACACCGAGGCGAAGGCCGGTGCCGTGGCCGCCGCCGCGGGCGAAGCCGAAGTGCGTCCGGCCCCGGCGCCGGTCGCGGTGGAAGCCGCGCCGGCCGCGCAAGCGGCTGCCGCCTCGGGCTCCAGCAACACCACGGCCTCGCCGGCCGCGGCCAAGCTGCTGGCCGAGAAGGGCGTCGATCCGAGCCAGGTCTCGGGCACCGGTCGCGACGGCCGCATCACCAAGGGCGACGCGCTGGGCGCCAACGCCACGCCGGTGAAGGCTGCCTCGGCGCCGGCCGCCGCCGCGCCGAAGAAGGCCGCCGCGCTGCCGGACGTCAAGGTGCCGGCTTCGGCCACCACCTGGCTGAACGATCGTCCGGAACAACGCGTGCCGATGTCGCGCCTGCGCGCGCGTATCGCCGAGCGTCTGCTCGAGTCGCAGCAGACCAACGCGATCCTGACGACCTTCAACGAAGTCAACATGCAGCCGGTCATGGACCTGCGCGCGAAGTACAAGGACAAGTTCGAGAAGGAGCACGGCGTGAAGCTCGGCTTCATGTCCTTCTTCGTCAAGGCGGCGGTCCACGCGCTGAAGAAGTTCCCGCTGGTGAACGCGTCGATCGACGGCAACGACATCGTCTATCACGGCTACTTCGACATCGGCATCGCGGTCGGCTCGCCGCGCGGCCTGGTGGTGCCGATCCTGCGCAATGCCGACCAGCTGAGCCTGGCCGACATCGAGAAGAAGATCGCCGAATTCGGCCAGAAGGCCAAGGACGGCAAGCTGTCGATCGAGGAAATGACGGGCGGTACCTTCTCGATCTCGAACGGCGGCGTGTTCGGCTCGATGCTGTCGACGCCGATCATCAACCCGCCGCAGTCGGCGATCCTCGGCGTGCACGCCACCAAGGAGCGCCCGGTGGTCGAGAACGGCCAGATCGTGATCCGCCCGATCAACTACCTCGCGCTGTCGTATGACCACCGGATCATCGACGGCCGCGAAGCGGTGCTTTCGCTGGTCGCCATGAAGGACGCGCTGGAAGATCCGGCGCGCCTGCTGCTCGACCTGTAAGCCCAGCCTTTCCCGCATTGAATCGCCCAGGTCGCGCGGCGCACGCAGGACGTGCCGCCGCGCGCGGGGCAACAGAGAAGGATAGTCATGTCCAAGGAATTTGACGTCGTCGTGATCGGCGCCGGCCCCGGCGGCTACATCGCCGCGGTGCGCGCCGCGCAACTCGGCAAGACGGTTGCCTGTATCGAGAAGTGGAAGAACCCGGCCGGGGCGCTCAAGCTCGGCGGTACCTGCCTGAACGTCGGCTGTATTCCGTCGAAGGCGCTGCTGGCCTCCTCGGAAGAGTTCGAGAAGACCTCGCACCACCTGGCCGACCACGGCATCACGGTGGGCGACGTGAAGATCGACACCGCCAAGATGCTGGCCCGCAAGGACGCCATCGTCGAGAAGATGACGGGCGGCATCGAGTACCTGTTCAAGAAGAACAAGATCACCTGGCTCAAGGGCCATGGCAAGTTCACCGGCAAGACCGACGCCGGCGTGCAGATCGAGGTCAGCGGCGAAGGCGAGAC
The DNA here is from genome assembly GCF_011753035.1 of Burkholderia sp. Ax-1720. Lineage (NCBI taxonomy): Bacteria > Pseudomonadati > Pseudomonadota > Betaproteobacteria > Burkholderiales > Burkholderiaceae > Burkholderia > Burkholderia sp. Ax-1720. The sequence goes on from NZ_VWWK01000094.1 coordinate 20,530, forward strand.
CGAAGTCGTGACGGCCAGGAACGTGATCATCGCGACCGGTTCGAAGGCACGCCACCTGCCGAACCTGCCGGTCGACGGCAAGATCGTCGCCGACAACGAAGGCGCGCTGACCTTCGAGACGGTGCCCAAGAAGCTGGCCGTGATCGGCGCCGGCGTGATCGGCCTGGAGCTCGGTTCGGTGTGGCGCCGCCTGGGCGCCGAAGTGACGGTGCTCGAAGCGCTGCCGGCGTTCCTCGCCGCGGCCGACGAAGCCGTCGCCAAGGAAGCCGCCAAGCTGCTCAAGAAGCAAGGCCTGGACATCAACCTCGGCGTGAAGATCGGCGAGGTGAAGACCTCGGACGCGGGCGTGTCGATCGCCTACACGGACAAGGACGGCGCGGCCAAGACGCTGGAAGCCGACCGCCTGATCGTGTCGATCGGCCGCGTGCCGAACACCGACAACCTCGGCCTCGAGTCGATCGGCCTGAAGGCCAACGAGCGCGGCTTCATCGACGTCGACGACCACTGCCGTACCGCGGTGCCGAACGTCTACGCGATCGGCGACGTGGTGCGCGGCCCGATGCTCGCGCACAAGGCCGAGGACGAAGGCGTGCTGGTCGCGGAAGTGATCGACGGCCAGAAGCCGCATATCGACTACAACTGCATTCCGTGGGTGATCTACACCTCGCCGGAAATCGCCTGGGTCGGCAAGACCGAGCAGCAGCTGAAGGCCGAGGGCCGCGAGATCAAGGCGGGCAAGTTCCCGTTCTCGATCAACGGCCGCGCGCTGGGTATGAACGCGCCGGAAGGCTTCGCCAAGGTGATCGCCGACGCGAAGACCGACGAAGTGCTGGGCGTGCACATCATCTCGGCCAACGCCTCGGACCTGATCGCCGAAGCCGTGGTGGCGATGGAGTTCAAGGCGGCGTCGGAAGACATCGCCCGGATTTGCCACGCGCACCCGTCGCTGTCGGAAGTGCTGCGCGAAGCGGCCCTGGCCGCCGACAAGCGTTCGCTGAACAGCTGATCGAGGCGGCCTTCGGGCCGCCACGGCGCCGCGCCGGCCCTGCTGGCCGGCCGGCGCTGCCGTTTGATGCCGAAGGCGGGCGGGAGTTTTCCGCTCGCCTTTGGTTTTTCCGGTTTGCATGATGAACGTCACCGAATACTACGAGCGCGAACTGGGCGCGCGCGGCTACCAGGCCGATACCGCGCAGCGTGTCGCGATCACGCGCCTGCAGCAATGCTTCGACGAATGGGTCGCCTACAAGGCGCGTCGCTCGAACGCGTTCAAGAAGCTCGTTATCCGGCCGGAACTGCCCAAGGGCGTCTACATGTGGGGTGGCGTGGGCCGTGGCAAGAGCTTCCTGATGGACAGCTTCTACGCCGTGGTGCCGGTGCAGCGCAAGACGCGCCTGCACTTCCACGAATTCATGCGCGAGGTGCATCGCGAGCTCGAGGAATTGAAAGGGCAGGCCGATCCGCTCGACGAACTCGCGCGCCGCATCGCCAAGCGCTACCGCCTGATCTGCTTCGACGAGTTCCACGTCTCGGACATCGCCGACGCGATGATCCTCTACCGCCTGCTGGACCGGCTGTTCACCAACGGCGTGCAGTTCGTGATGACCTCGAACTACGATCCGGACCTGCTCTACCCGGACGGCCTGCATCGCGACCGCATGCTGCCCGCGATCGCGCTGATCAAGCAGAAGCTCGACGTGATGAACGTCGATGCCGGCGTCGACTACCGCCAGCGCACACTGACCCAGGTGAAGATGTATCACACGCCGCTCGGCGCCGAGGCCGACCGCGAGCTGCGCAGCGCCTTCGCCAGGCTCGCGGCGGTGCCCGACGAGAGCCCGCTGCTGCATATCGAGAAGCGCGAACTGAAGGCGCTGCGCAAGGCAGACGGGGTGGTCTGGTTCGATTTCGCGACCTTGTGCGGTGGCCCGCGCTCGCAGAACGACTATCTCGAGCTGGCCTCGCGCTTCCACGCGATCGTGCTCTCCGAGGTGCCGCAGATGTCGCCGCGCATGGCCTCCGAGGCGCGCCGCTTCACCTGGCTGATCGACGTGCTCTACGACCACAAGGTGAAGCTGCTGATGTCGGCCGCGGTGCCGGCCGAGGAGCTCTACGTGGAAGGCCCGATGGCCAACGAATTCAGCCGCACTGTCTCGCGCATCGTCGAGATGCAGTCGCTGGAATATCTGGAGACGCCGCGGCGCGTGGTCGATACCTCGCTGACCTGAGCCCCGGGGCGGGCGCCGCCCCGCCGTCCGGGCGCGTCACCGGCTGCGTCGGATCGATCCGGGGCGCCCTGCAATTTTCGGAATCGTCCAATATTCATGGCGATTCCGGCTCGATATCTTGGTCCTGTTCCCGTAATCGGAGGGGTGACATGAGGCCGTATCGAGACATCACCGACAGCGAGTGGCAACGTGTTGCCCGCTTGCTGCCTGAATTGCGCCCGCGCAAGGAGTTGCGCGGGCGTCCTCTTGCCGACGCACGCGACGTGCTCAACGGTGTGCTCTGGGTGATCTTCAGTTGCGCATCATGGTCGGCGATTCCTCGCCGCTATCCGGCTTACCAAACCTGCCATCGCCGTTTCATGCTCTGGTATGAATCAGGCACGCTGCACGCGGTGCTGAACGAGCTGTTCGGGCCGGATTGCGACGATCTCTACGAAACCGTCACGGTGCGCATGCGCAAGCACGTCCACTCCCGCGCCGCCGAAATCCGGCACGCCCTCGTGCCGAACCGCATCCACGTAGCCTGCGCGGAACCGCGCCCGGAGCCGCGCAGGCCGTCCCCGTCAGATCCCCATTCCGGCGCCTGAGCGTGGCGCGGCCTCCCTTCGAAATCCGCGCGCGGTCGCTCTATCCCATCCACGTCCCGCATCATGCGACACGCAAGGTGTCGCATCCCGTCGGCTTATTGCTGGCGCACCCAGGTCTGTGAACGACCGAGCAGCGAGACGCCGATATAGCCGCGCACCACCAGCTTCTGGCCGCCATCCTCCAGCGTCATCTTGCACTTGTAGACCTTGCCGTTCTCCGGATCGAGGATGTTGCCGCCGTCCCAGTGATCGCCATCCTTCTGCATGTCCTTGATGATCGTCATGCCCTTGATCAACTGATCCTTGCGCTCGTCCGTGCAGGCCGTGCAACGGCGGTCGGGCGTGTCGTTCGCGCCCAGGCCCTTGGTCACCACGCCGGAGAGCGCGCCATTGCTGTCCTGCGAGATCTGCACGAGGGCCTTCGGGTTGCCGGTGTGATCGTCGATCGTCTGCCAGGTGCCGATCGGGCTGTCGGCCTGGGCGAAGGCGCTGCATGCGGCCGCCAGCAGGGCACCGCCGACGGCGAGCTTGCGCAGCGAAAGAGTGAAATGGCGCATTGTCTTCCTCCTTGGATAGCTTGTCTTTTTCGTGGGATTTCTCGGCGCCGGCCCGTCCTGCATCGAGGCCGGGCCCGCCGGAAAGCTCTTCGGAGAATACGTCAAAGCCACTGCCGCGTCTGATAGAGGTGCCTCTAATCGAGACGGCCCGCGCGCGCCTCGGGCGCGCGGGCCGGCGGCCGGGGTCAGTTCAGTTGGTAGGAGAACGACGCATTGATGCGCGGGCTGCGTGAGGCGCTTTCGATCGGGGCGTCGCCGATCGCCTTCGCCACGTTCAGGTCGAGGTTGTAGTGCTGGCCGTCCGACACGCGAATGCCGATGCCGACCGAGGACAGGCGATTCGGCAGGGGCGTGCCCGCATGCAGGTAGACGCGCGCCATGTCGTAGGCGATATACGGCGTGATCGACTTCAGGTACGCGTAGCCGACCGAGAACTGGCGGTTGATCTCGGCCGACATGCCCCAGCCCGAATCGCCGGAGGTTTCGCCGGGCTCGTAGCCGAGCGCGAAACGCTGCGCGCCGAACGCGATCTGCTCGGTGGTCGGCAGCGACACGGGACTGAACTGGCCGGTCAGCTGAACGGTCGTGCCGATCTTGAAGGGCCACTGGTTGCTCTGCACGACGGTGCCGCCGGTGCGCACGAAGGTGATCGAGGCCGGGTTGTTCTGGACCGTGCCGGGGATGTTCGTCTCGCCCGATTTCGAGGCGCCCAGGATGTCGAAGGCCTTCGCCACGTTGAAGCTCAGCTTGGTGACCGAACTCGTCCGCACGGCGGTGTAGTCCATCTGCGCCTGCAGCACGCGCACCTGCGAGCGCAGGCCGATGAACTGCCCGCCGATCTGATTCTGGTAGTTGTCCACGCTGTGCGAGGCATAACCGGACACGGTGGCCAGCAGGCTGCGCTGGTTGTTGAGCAGGATCGGGTAGGAGGTCGAAATACCGATCTTGTCGTTGACCACCGTGCGCTTCACGTAGGACGGCAGGCCCGGGTTGTCGGTGGGATTGCCGCGATAGTGGGTGGCATCGACGCGCGCGGTCCAGCCGTTGCTGCCGATCGGCACCGCCGCGCTGGCTGCCACGTAGGTGACGTTGTTCGGCCCCTTGGGCGCGAGCGCCGAGATGCTCAGCTGCTCGCCCAGCGAGGTGAGGCCGCTCTCGGTGACGGTGAACACGCCCTGCACGCCGGGATTGGTGGTGGCGATGCCGCTGCTGATGTTGATCGGCTTGCGCGACACGTCCAGCGTCATGGTGGTGGCGCCGTCGGTGTTCTGCGGCGGCGGCACGTTGGCCTTCACGGTGATGCCGGGCAGCAGGCCGAAAGTGTTCACGTAGCGCTCGAAGGTGTCCTTGCGCAGCGGCCGGTCGGCCGTGATGTGGGCCGCCACCGCGCGCAGCTTCGATTCCATCGCACCGGGCTTGCCGGTGATCTGCACGTCGGAGACGAAGCCCTCGACCACCGTGATGCGCACCACGCCGTCCTCGAAGGTCTGCGCCGGCACGAAGGCGAACGACAGCGCATAACCGCGTTCCTGGTAGAGCTTGGTCACGCCGTTGGCGGTCTCGATCAACTGGCCGATCGTGACGTCCTTGCCGACCAGCGGCGTGAAGCGGGCGGACACGAGATCGAAGGGAATCGACTTGACGCCCTCGATGCGGATCGTCGAGGGCGTGAGATGGCGGGCCAGCAGCTCCTGCACCTGTTGCGCCTGCGGCTCGACCTGGACCGTCACCGTCGAGCGCTGCGGGGCGTTGATCTGCGGCAGCGATTCGAGCGGGTTGCCGGCGGGGCGGCTCTGTGCATGCGCGGGACCGGCGGCTGTCGCGGCAAGCGCGAACAGCATCGTCCAAACCTGGTGAGTGGATCTCATTATGGGTAAGTCCTCGTAGGCCAGCTTTTAGTTTTCTACTGCGAACGGGCGGCATCGCGATGCCGCCCGTCCCGTGCAACTGGTGATGACCGTGCGTGCCTCCCGCCGGCACGCACGGATGCTGCCTTACTTTCCGACGCTGCCCAGCGTGCCGAGCAGGCCCGTCACCGGCGCGAGCAGGCCGGTGGAGCCGCCGCCGGCGCCCGAGGTGGCCGAGCCCAGCGTCGAGGTCAGCGAACCGACCAGGGTGGTGACCGGCGAGAGCAGCGAGCCGGCGGCGCCGCTGCCCGAGGTGCTGGCCCCGCCCGTCGCGCTGCCGAGCGTCCCGGTGACAGTATTCAGCAATCCAGTGACCGGCGCGAGCGGATTCGCGCTGCCTGTGCCGCCCGCGCCACTGGTGGCCGAACCGAGCGCGCCGGTGAGCGAGGAGACCACGCCCGTGACCGGCGCGAGCAGGCCGCCCGCACCCGTGCCGCCGGTGGCGCCGCCCAGCGAGCCGAGCAGGCCGGTGAGCGGATTGCTCGCGGGGCTGCCGCTCGACGAGCCGTTGGCGACCGTCACGGTGGAGCTGCCCACCAGGCTGGTGATGAGCCCCGAGATCGGGTTCGCGCCATTCGGGCCCGAGGCGTTGACCAGGCCGCCGGCATTGCTGACGGTATTGCCGATCGACGAGACCAGGGTGCCGACGTCGCCGACCAGCGGCTGCGAGGAGGTGCTGCCGATCTTGGTGCCGACCGAGGCGACCGCGCCGCCCAGTTGCTGCAGCAGGCCCGAGACCGGGGCGCCGAGGCCGGTGGCCGCGCCCACCGTCTGGGTGGTCTGGCCGACCGTGGTGACGATCGGCGTGATGGCCGAGCTGATCGGTTGCGTGACGGCCGTGACCGGGCCCGAGGAGAGCACCGTGCCGAGCGTCATGCCGCCGGCCTGCACGCCGTTGGCGACCGTGTTGAGCAGGGTGCCCAGCGGCGTGGTGATCGGCGAGAGCGCCGACAGCTGGCCGGTGCCGAGCGAGGTCACGGTCTGGCCGAGGCCGGCCACCGTGGTGCCGGCGGCGCTGACCACGTTGCCCAGGCCGGCGACCGTGGTGCCCACCGGGTTGGCGGTCGTACCGATCTGGCCGAGGCCGTTGGACAGCGCGTCGGCCGCCGCGCCGACCACCGTGCCGACGCCCGACACGCTGTTGCCGAGGCCTTGCGTGACGCCGCTGCTCAGGCCGGGGATGCTGACCGAGCCGATGGTGTTGCCGAGGTCGCTGACGGTCTTGCCGGTGGTGCTCAGCAGGCCCGTGGTGCCGCTGCTCGAGGACGAGCTGGTGCCGCTGGTGGTGGTGCCGCCGCTGGTGCCCTGCGGCGTGTTGTTGCCGCCGCCGGCGGTGGTCACGTCGCTGCCGCCGCAGGCCGCGAGCGCGGACAGGGTGGCGGCCGCGATCACGGTCAGGGCAAGGCGTGCGACGCGCTGCGCCGACGGGGTCGAGTGGATCGAGTTCATGGTTGGGCTCCTAACGCTATTTGGTCTATGTGGTCGATGCTTAGTGCTTGCCGCCGCCGAGCAGGCCGCCGACCAGCGAGGTCACGGGCGAGAGCAGGCCGCCGCCCGAACCGCTGGTGCTGGTGGTGCTGCTCGAGCCGCTCAACCCGGCCACCGTGGTGCCGGTGCCCGAGGTGGCCGCGCCGCCGGTCGCCGCGCCGGCTGCCGAGCCGAGCGCGCCGGTCAGGCCCGACACGAGGCCGGTGACGGGAGCCAGCAGGCCGCCC
>NZ_VWWK01000095.1:0-27345 GCF_011753035.1 Burkholderia sp. Ax-1720
CGTCGCCCTGCTCCACGGCCTGGCCGAGCACGCGCGCCGCTACGACGCGCTGGCCGCGCGGCTGGCGGCGGCCGGCATCGAGCTGGTGGCCATCGACCTGCGCGGCCACGGCTGCTCGCCGGGCCGGCGCACCTGGGTCGATCGCTTCGACCAATACCTCGACGACGCCGATGCCCTGGTGAGTTTCGCCAGACGCGAGGGCGTGCCGCTGTTCCTGATGGGCCACAGCATGGGCGGCGCGATCGCCGCGCTGTATGCGATCGAGCGCGCGCCGGCGCGCGGGCAGCCCTTCGCCGGATTGGTGCTGTCGAGCCCCGCGCTGGCGCCCGGCCGCGACGTGCCGCGCTGGATGCTGGCGGCCAGCCGCTTCATGAGCCGTGCCTGGCCGCGCTTTCCGGCCTTGAAGATCGATGCTGCCCTGCTCTCGCGCGACCCCGAGGTGGTGGCCGCCAACCGCGCCGATCCGCTGGTCCAGCACGGCGCCGTGCCCGCGCGCACCGGCGCGGAAATCCTGGTCGCGATGGAGCGCATCGCGCGCGGGCGCGCCTCGCTGGCGCTGCCGACGCTGATCTACCACGGCACCGCCGACAAGCTGACCGAACCGGAAGGCAGCCGCGAGTTCGGCGCGCAGGCCGGGCCGGCCGACAAGACCCTCACGCTTTACGAAGGCAACTACCACGAGACCATGAACGACCTCGAACGAGAGCGCGTGATCGGCGCGCTGATCGACTGGATCGTGGCACGCAGTTGAACTCGTAGAAGGAAATCGGGAAAGGCCGCGCCGACAACACGGCGGGCAGGCGTCGAGGAGACGCCGTCGCCGAGGCACACGCCGGCCGGCGGCGCGCCTCCGGCGCTCAGACGCCGGCCAGCACGCGCAGGTGCGCGACCACGCTGCGGCCCAGCGCCGACAGGTTGTAGCCGCCCTCGAGGCAGCTCACCACGCGCCCCTGCGCATGCTTGCGGGCGATCTCGCAGATCTGCGTGGTCAGCCATTCGTAGTCGGCCTCGACCAGGCCCATGCGGCCGAGATCGTCCTCGCGATGCGCGTCGAAGCCGGCCGACACGAACAGCATCTGCGGGCGGAACGCCTCCAGCCGCGGCAGCCACAGCATGTCCACCGTCTCGCGGATCGCCATGCCGCTGGTGCGCGCCGGCACCGGCACGTTGAGCATGTTCGGCGCCGGATGCTCGGTGCCCGAGAAGGGGAACAGCGGGTGCTGGAAGAAGCTGCACATCAGCACGCGCGGGTCGTTCGAGAAGGCGGCCTCGGTGCCGTTGCCGTGATGCACGTCGAAGTCGATCACGGCGACGCGTTCGAGCCCGTGCACGTCGAGCGCGTGACGCGCGGCGATCGCCACGTTGTTGAAGAAGCAAAAGCCCATCGCACGCGCCGGCTCGGCATGATGGCCGGGAGGGCGCACGCTGCAGAAGGCGTTGTCGTAGCGGCCCTCGAGCACCGCGTCGGTGGCCGCGATCGCGGCACCCGCGGCGCGCAGGGCGGCCTGCCAGGTATGGCGGTTCATCGAGGTATCGGGATCGAGCTCGCAGTAGCCTTCGGCCGGCACGTTCGACTTGATGTAGTCGATATGGGCCCGCGTGTGCACGCGCGCGAGGGCGGCCTCGCTGGCGAAGGGCGCGCTTTCGTGCTCGATCAGTTCGTCGATGCGGCTCGCGATCAGCTGATCCTGGATCGCCGACAGCCGCGACGGACATTCCGGATGCCATTCGCCCATCTCGTGCAGCAGGCAGTCGGGATGCGTGTAAAAGGCGGTTGCCATGACGTGTTTCGCGGCTCCGGCGCGTCCGGGCCGCGAGTCTCCTTCGATGATGATGACGCGTTTGGCCGCGTGCGAATCCGCCGCTAACTTACCACAGCGGCCGGCATGCCGAGCCGGGGCGCGGGATGCCTCAGTTATACTGGCCCGAACTCAACCGCGTCGTCCTCTCCCCCGGTTCCCATGACTTTCCGATCGTCCGCTGTCTCCTCCCCGCTTCGTTTCCGCTCACGTTTCCCGCTCACGAGCCTCGCGCTCGCGGCGGTGGTCGCGACGCTGGCCGCATGCGCGCAGACGCCGGCCGGCCCGCAAGCCTCGCAGGCAAGCCCGGCGATCGCGACCACGCCCGCCGCGGCCCCGGCGCCGGCCCAGCCGGCGGCTCCGCAGCCCCTGCCGGCTGCCGGCCTGTCGCCGTCCGAGGAACAGATCGTGCCGCGGCAGTACGCGAACAATCCCAAGGTCGATGCCTTCATCAACGAGGTCGCCGCGCGCGACGGCCTGGATCCGGCGCGCCTGCGCGCATTGTTCGCCACTGCGAACTATTCGGCCACCGCGGTCAAGCTGGTGCGCCCGGCGCCCTCGCCCTCGGTGAAGAACTGGCGCGTCTACCAGTCGCGCTTTCTCGACACGATCCGCATCAACGCCGGCGTGAAGTTCTGGCGTGCCAACCAGGCCACGCTGCAGCGCGCCTCGGCCGAGTTCGGCGTGCCGCCCGAGGTGATCGTCGGCATCATCGGCGTCGAGACCATCTACGGCCGCTACATGGGCAACTTCCCCGCGCTCGACGCGCTGACCACGCTCGCCTTCGACTATCCGGACACGCCGAACCGCGCCGACCGGCAGGCGACCTTCCGCAAGAACCTGGAGGACTTCCTGGTCTGGACGCGCGACAGCCAGATCGACCCGACCAGCGTGGTGGGTTCGTACACGGGCGCGATCGGCATTCCTCAGTTCCTGCCGAGCAGCATCCGCGCCTATGCGGTCGACTACGAGGGTAACGGCCATATCGACCTGCGCGCGAGCACCGCCGACGCGATCGGCAGCGTCGCCAACTACCTGAAGCAGCACGGCTGGCAGCCGGGCCGCCCGGTGGTCTGGGAGATCGCGCCCGATGCGGGCAGCCAGGGTGTCGCGCAGGCCGCGGCCGACGGCAAGCCCGAGCCGCACCTGAGCCTGTCGCAACTGACGCAGGCCGGCCTGGCGCTCGACGAGCCCTCGGTCGACGTGCGCGCCGAGGCCAGCACGCTCGTGACGGTGGTCGACCTGCCCAGCCCCAACCGCGCGACCGAGTACAAGCTGGGCCTGCAGAACTTCTACGTGCTGACTCGCTACAACCGCAGCTTCTTCTACGCCCTGGCGGTCTACCAGCTCGGCGAGCGCGTCAAGCAGAAGATGCTGGCCACGCAGTAGGCAAGATCCGCGATCGCCGATAAAAAAAGCGCTGCCTCTTCGGGGCAGCGCTTTTTTCATGGACGCGCCGCGCGGCGCGCTTCATCGCAACATCGGCGATCAGGCGGGGAACACACCCGTCGACAGGTAACGATCGCCACGATCGCAGACGATGAAGACGATGGTCGCGTTCTCGACCTGGCGCGCGATCCGCATCGCCACCTCGCAGGCACCGCCCGAGGAGATGCCGCAGAAGATGCCCTCGACGGCCGCGAGCTTGCGCGCCATCGCTTCCGAGGCGGCCTGGCTCACGTTCTCGACGCGGTCGACCCGGCTGCGGTCGAAGATCTTCGGCATGTAGGCCTCGGGCCACTTGCGGATGCCGGGGATGCGCGAGCCCTCCTCCGGCTGCGCGCCGACGATCTCGATACGCTCGCTCTTTTCCTTGAGGAACAGCGAGGTGCCCATGATGGTGCCGGTGGTGCCCATCGCCGACACGAAGTGCGTGATGCGGCCTTCGGTGTCGCGCCAGATCTCGGGGCCGGTGGTTTCGTAGTGCGCGAGCGGATTGTCGGGATTCGCGAACTGGTCGAGGATCACGCCCTTGCCTTCGCGCTGCATCTGGTCGGCCAGGTCGCGCGCGAACTCCATGCCGCCCTTGACCGGCGTCAGCATGATCTCGGCGCCATAGGCGGCCATGCTCTGGCGGCGCTCGACCGAGAGATCCTCGGGCATGATCAGCACCATCTTGTAGCCGCGGATCGCCGCGGCCATCGCCAGCGCGATGCCGGTATTGCCGCTGGTCGCCTCGATCAGCGTGTCGCCCGGCTTGATGCGCCCGCGCTCCTCGGCCTTGCGGATCATCGACAGCGCGGGCCGGTCCTTCACCGAGCCGGCCGGGTTGTTCCCTTCGAGCTTGGCCAGGATCACGTTGTTGCGAGCGCGAATCTCGTCGTCCGGCAGCCGGACGAGTTGCACGAGCGGCGTGTTGCCGATCGTGTCTTCGATAGTTTTGTAAGCCATGGACGTAATGTGATTGCGATGCCGGTGAATCCGTCGATTGTAATCCAGCGCCGATTCGACCGCGCGGGGCGGGATCGGCACGCGACGGCGCGCTGGTTCACGGCAGGCGCGAACCTCGGTCGGCATCACGCAAAAAACCCGCGGCAGGGCCGCGGGAAACCGTCGGGCCGCCGACGGCTGAAGGAGTCGTCAGGCATCGCCTGGCCGGGCGTGCCTCATGGGGCGTGCCTCATGGGGCGCGCCTGCGCCTCACTTGCCCGCGGCCTTGGCGGGCGCCGCCGCACCGCGTGCCGCCGCCGCGGGAGGAGCCGCGGCCGCCGCCGGTGCCTTGGCCGCGCCGACCGTCAGGCCCTCGGCCACCAGCCGCTCGACCGATTTCTCGCCGATGCCGCTCACGCGCCGCGCGAGATCGGCCGTGTCCTTGTACGGGCCATGCGCCTCGCGCTCCTCGACGATCGCGCGGGCCTTGGCCGGGCCGATGCCCTTGATGCCGCGCAGCGCCTCGTCGTTGGCCTGATTGACGTCGACTGCCGCCCACGCCTGCGCGAGCCCCGCGAACCACATCGCCACCACCAGAATCTTCTTCAGCATCCGGATCTCCCCATCAAGAAAAACGGCCGGCGGCTGCCGACCGTGAGACCCAGTCTAGGGATGATTCGGGCTGCTTTATAGCTGGCCGAACAGCCAGCGCACGTAACGGTCGACACCTTCCTGGACGGTCAGGAACGGCGCGTCGTAGCCGGCCGCGCGCAGCTTCGACTGGTCGGCCTGCGTGAAGCACTGGTACTTGCCGCGCAGCGCATCGGGGAACGGCACGTACTCGATCAGCCCCTGCGCGACCTGCTCGGCCAGCGTCAGCGGCGGCTGGCCGTCGAGCGCGCGCAGGGTGTTGACCACCGAGCTGGCGATGTCGTTGAAGGGCTGGGCGCGGCCCGTGCCGAGATTGAAGATGCCCGACTTCTCCGGATGATCGAAGAAGAACAGGTTGACCTTCACCACGTCCTCGACCGAGACGAAATCGCGCGTCTGCTCGCCGGCCGCGTAACCGTTGTACTCGCCGAACAGCTTGACCTTGCCCTCGGCGCGGAACTGGTTGAAGTTGTGGAACGCCACCGAGGCCATGCGGCCCTTGTGCGTCTCGCGCGGGCCATAGACGTTGAAGTAGCGGAAACCGGCGATCTGGCTCTTCGCGTCCGGCAGCACGCGGCGGATCACCTGGTCGAACAGGAACTTCGAATAGCCATAGACGTTGAGCGGCGCCTCCACCTCGCGTTCCTCGACGAAGCGCGTCGAGCCGCCGTAGATCGCCGCCGACGAGGCATAGAGGAACTGCGTGCCGTTCGCCAGGCAGGTGTCGAGCACCGCGCGGCTGTAGCGGAAGTTGTTGTCCATCATGTAGCGGCCGTCGGTTTCCATCGTGTCCGAACAGGCGCCTTCGTGGAACACCGCGCGCACCTTGCCGAAATCGCCGCGCTGGAAGCGCTCGACGAATTCGGTCTTGTCGAGATAGTCGTCAATCTCGCAATCGACCAGGTTCCTGAACTTGTCGGCGCGGCTCAGGTTGTCGACCGCGATGATGCGCGTCTCGCCGCGCTCGTTGAGCGCCTTGACGAGATTCGCGCCGATGAAGCCGGCTGCGCCGGTGACGATGAGGGTCATGATCGTCCTGCTGTCAGAAGATGTAAGTACGAAGCGGCGCGCATCGCGCGCGCCGCTCAGTTGAACAGTTCGCCATATTCGACGGTGGCCGTGCCGAGCTTGCCGACCACGATGCCGGCCGCGCGATTGGCCAGCATCACGGCCGCGTCGAGCGAGAGCCCCGCGCCGAGCATGGCCGCGACGGTGGCGATCACCGTGTCGCCCGCGCCGGACACGTCGAACACCTCGCGCGCGAGCGCCGGCACGTTCAGCTCGCCGGCATCGGAGAACAGCGTCATGCCCTCTTCCGAGCGCGTCAGCAGCAGCGCGTCGAGCGCCAGCGAGGCGCGCAGCTCGCGCACCCGCGCGCGCAGGTCGTCCTCGGAATGCCAGCCGCCCACCACTTCGCGCAGCTCGGCGCGGTTCGGCGTGATCAGCGAGGCGCCGCGGTAGCGCGCCCAATCGGCGCCCTTCGGGTCGACCAGCACCGGCAGGCCCGCCGCACGCGCCTTGGCGATCATGGTGGTGACATGCGTGAGGCCGCCCTTGGCGTAGTCGGACATCAGCACCACGCCGTGCGAGGGCAGCAGCGTGTCGAAGCGTGCCAGCCCCGCCAGCAGCACCTCGTGCTGGGGCGAGGCCTCGAAGTCGACGCGCAGCAACTGCTGCTGCTGGGCCAGCACGCGCAGCTTGATGGTGGTGGGCAGTTGCGCGTCGCGCTCGAGGTGGGTTTCCACGCCGCTCTCGCCGAGCAGGCCGACGATGCGCTCGCCCGGCTCGTCGGTGCCGACCACGCAGAGCAGGCCCGCGTTCGCGCCGAGCGTGACGATGTTGCGCGCCACGTTGGCCGCGCCGCCGAGCCGCTCTTCCTGCCGCTGCACGTGCACCACCGGCACCGGCGCCTCGGGCGAGATCCGGTTGACGTTGCCGAACCAGTAGCGGTCGAGCATCACGTCGCCGACCACGAGCACGCGCGATGCGGCGAGCCGCTCGCGCGGCACCGTCGCGACGCTGGCGGCGGCCTCAGCCGCGCGCGGAGGATTGGGCTGCGACATGCGGACGTCCGATAGCGTGGTAGTCGATCCCGAGTTCGGCCATCGTCTCGGGTTCGTAGAGATTGCGCCCGTCGAAGATCACCGGCGCGTTGAGCACCGACTTCAGATGCGCGAAGTCCGGACTCTTGAATTCCTTCCATTCGGTGACCACCACCAGCGCATCGGCGCCCGTGACGGCCTCTTCCTTGCTCGGCACGAAGGCCAGGCCCGCCTGCGCGGCGGCATCGTCGCCCAGGTCGAGCGCGAACACGCGGCGCGCCTCGTCGATCGCGACCGGATCGTAGGCGCGCACCGAAGCGCCGCGCGCCAGCAGCGAGGCGATCAGGGTTCGGCTCGGCGCCTCGCGCATGTCGTCGGTATTGGGCTTGAAGGCCAGGCCCCAGACAGCGAAGGTGCGCCCCGACAGATCGGTGCCGAAGCGCTGCTCGATCTTGGCCAGCAGCACGCTCTTCTGCGCGTGGTTGACGGCTTCGACCGCGTCGAGGATCCGCAGCGGCTGGCCGTTCTCGGCCGCGGTGCGGATCAGCGCCTGCACGTCCTTCGGGAAGCACGAGCCGCCGTAGCCGACGCCGGCATAGAGGAAGTGATAGCCGATGCGCGGATCGGAGCCGATGCCGCGGCGCACCGCCTCGATGTCGGCGCCCACGCGCTCGGCCAGGTTCGACATCTCGTTCATGAACGAGATGCGCGTGGCCAGCATCGCATTGGCGGCGTACTTGGTGAATTCGGCCGAGCGCACGTCCATGTAGATGGTGCGCTCGTGATTGCGGTTGAACGGCGCGTAGAGCTTCTTCATCTTCTCGCGCGCCACGTTGCCCACCTCGTCGTCGTCGACGCCGATCACGATGCGGTCGGGCCGCATGAAGTCCTCGACGGCCGCGCCTTCCTTCAGGAATTCCGGGTTCGAGACCACCGAGAAACGATGCGCGGAACTGTTGCCGAGCCCGCGCGCCGCGAGCGCCTCGGCCACCACGCCATGCACGCGCAGGGCGGTGCCGACCGGCACCGTCGACTTGTCGACGATCACCTTCGCCTCGGTCATGTGGCGGCCGATATTGCGAGCCGCCTCGAGCACGTATTGCAGGTCGGCCGAGCCGTCCTCGTCGGGCGGCGTGCCCACCGCGATGAACTGGATCTCGCCATGCGCGACGCTGGCCGCGACGTCGGTCGAGAACGTGATCCGGCCGGCCGCGCGCGTGCGCGCGATGATTTCCTTGAGGCCGGGTTCGTGGATCGGGATCCCGCCCTGGTTCAGGATCTCGATCTTGCGCGGATCGACGTCGAGACAGAACACGTCATGGCCGATCTCGGCGAGACAGGCGCCCGTGACGAGACCGACGTAGCCGGTGCCGATGATGGTGATTTTCATAGGTTTCCCGGTGATTCGTTCCGGAGGTTAAGCATGATTCTGCGCCGCATTCGTGACGGAGTGTGGTGCGCCTAGTTGGCGACGCCGGCCTCGACACGCCGCGGTGCGTAGGTCTCCCAGCCACTGCAGCCGGGGCACTGCCAGTAGAACAGGCGTGCGCGGAAACCGCAGTCGTGGCAGGTGTAGCGCGGCAGGTTCTTGGTCCGTTGCTTGACCAGCGCGCGCATCATCTCGAGTTCGCCGCGACGCGGCTCGTCGGCCGTGGCGATCTGCGCATCGAGCAGATGCAGCATGCCGGACAGGTTCGGCGCCTTCTGCATCTGGGTGCGCGCCAGCGTGTGCGCGGCATCGGCGCCGCGCAGCTCGGCCACGTACTGGAAAGCGACGTCGAGCAGATCATTCGAGGGATAACGATCGGCATAGTCGGTCAGCAGTTCGGCGCCTTCGGCCGCCTGCCCGCGCGCGATATAGGCCTTCATCAGCTTCTCGGCCACCAAGGGCAGGTAGGCGGCGTTCTGCTGCTCGACGCGACGCCAATGGGCGATCGCCGCCTGGTGATCGCCGGCGGCCTCGGCCGCCTCGCCCGACAGGATGGTGGCGCGCACGTTGTGCGGATTCACGGCCAGCGCGTCGCGCAACTGCTGGGCCGCTGCCGCGCCGTCCTTCCTGGCCAGCGCCTCGCCGGCCAGCTCGCAATGGAACTGCGCGATTTCGGTCGACAGCGAACTGCCGCTCATGGTCTCGATCTTGCGCGCCGTCTGGATCGACTTGTTCCAGTCCTTCTCGATGCCGTAGATGGTCAGCAGCGCGCGCTGCGCGCCGAGCGCGTAATCGCCGTCGGCGAGGCGGTGGAAGGATTCCTCGGCGCGATCGAGCAGCCCGGCCTTGAGGAAATCCTGGCCCAGCTCGTACAGCGCGTGATCGCGCTCGTTGACGGGCAGGTCGTCGCGGTTCAGCAGGTTCTGGTGGACGCGGATCGCGCGATCGGTTTCGCCGCGTCGGCGGAACAGGTTGCCGAGCGCGAAGTGCAGCTCGACCGTCTCGGGGTCGAGCTTGGCGACCTCGATGAAGGCATCGATGGCCTGGTCGGGTTGCTCGTTGAGCAGGAAGTTGAGGCCGCGGAAATACGAGCGCGGCAGGTTCGCATTCTCCGACAACAGCTTCTTGAGGTCGTAGCGGGACGCCGCCCAGCCGAAGGCGAACGCGACGGGGATGGCCAGCAGCCACCAGAAATCCAGATCCATGAGGTATCGAGGCTAGGTCGGGGCCGCGCGTGCGGCGGCCCGACGATCGTTAAATGACGGGAGGCATCGGCGGCTGGTCGACCACCACCGGGGTCTCGCGGGCCGAGCGCAGGTCGCGCTTGAGGCGGCCGTTCTCGAGACGCATGCGCAGCACGGCCGGCAGCGCCGAAAGCAGGCCGGCAATCAGGCCGACGCCGAAGAATGCCAGGCCGATCAGGATCAGCGGTGCCTGCCAGTTGTAGCCGGCGAGGAAGTTGAGCGTCGCGGTTTGCGTATTGGCCAGCGCCAGCACCAGCAGCAGCACGAACACCAGCACACGGATCAGCCAGACGACGAATTTCATGGAGCCCTCCTGTCAACTTGTTGCGCGTGCGTGCTCCCGCTGCGCCGCGCCTGAAGTGCCCGTATTGTAATGGAAGCGTTTCGCCAACCGCGCATCCGATCCGCGCAGGTGGCGGCAGGCATAAAAAAAGCGCCCGCTAGGGGCGCTTTTCACAGCCATGCCGGTTGGCAGGGCTTCGGGCAACGAGACGATCACTCGTCGTCGTCGCTGTCGTTCTTCAACGGTTCGCCGGCGCGGCCATCGACACGTTCGCGCAATTCCTTGCCGGGCTTGAAATGCGGTACGTACTTCTCGGGTACCTGCACCTTCTCGCCCGACTTCGGGTTGCGGCCCACGCGGGCCGGACGGCGGTTGAGACCGAAGCTGCCGAAGCCGCGAATTTCGATGCGATGCCCTTTGGACAAAGCGTCCGACATCGCATCGAGCATCGTTTTCACCGCGAAATCCGCATCCTTGAGGACAAGTTGCGGAAATCGCGTTGCCAACTGGGCGACCAACTCGGATTTGGTCATACTTCAGCAGACCTCGCGAGGCTTACTGGTTCTGGCCGTCGAGCTTTGCCTTCAGCAGAGCGCCGAGGTTCGTCGTGCCGGTGGCAGCCGAGCTGCTGTCGGATTGCAGACCGCGGATGGCTTCTTGCTGCTCAGCCGAATCCTTGGCCTTGATCGACAGGTTGATGCCGCGCGACTTGCGATCGATGTTGATCACCATCGCGTTGACCTTGTCGCCTTCCTTCAGCACGTTGCGTGCGTCTTCGACGCGATCCTGCGAGATTTCCGATGCGCGCAGGTAGCCTTCGACGTCGCCCGTCAGCGTGACGACGGCACCCTTCGCGTCGACCGTCTTCACGACGCCGTCGACGATCGAGCCCTTGTCGTTCATCGCGACGTAGTTGCTGAACGGATCGCCTTCCAGCTGCTTGATGCCCAGCGAGATGCGTTCCTTCTCGACATCGATGCCCAGCACGATGGCTTCGACTTCGTCGCCCTTCTTGTACTTGCGAACGGCTTCCTCGCCCGACTCGCTCCACGACAGGTCCGACAGGTGGACCAGGCCGTCGATGCCGCCCGGCAGACCGATGAACACGCCGAAGTCGGTGATCGACTTGATGGCGCCGGTGATCTTGTCGCCCTTCTTGAAGTTGCGGCTGAAGTCATCCCACGGGTTCGGCTTGCACTGCTTCATGCCGAGGCTGATACGACGACGGTCTTCGTCGATCTCGAGGACCATGACTTCGACTTCGTCGCCCAGCTGGACAACCTTCGAGGGTGCGACGTTCTTGTTGGTCCAGTCCATTTCCGACACGTGGACCAGGCCTTCGATGCCCGATTCCACTTCGACGAATGCGCCGTAGTCGGTGATGTTGGTGACCTTGCCGAACAGGCGCGTGCCCGACGGGTAACGGCGCGAGATGCCTTCCCACGGATCGTCGCCCAGTTGCTTGATGCCCAGCGAGACGCGGTTCTTTTCCTGGTCGAACTTGAGGATCTTGGCGGTGACTTCCTGGCCAACCGAGAGGACTTCGCTCGGGTGACGCACGCGACGCCATGCGATGTCGGTGATGTGCAGCAGGCCGTCGATGCCGCCGAGGTCGACGAATGCGCCGTAGTCGGTGATGTTCTTGACCACGCCGTTGACGATCGCGCCTTCCTTCAGCGTCTCGAGCAGCTTGGCGCGCTCTTCACCCTGGGTGGCTTCGATGACGGCGCGGCGCGACAGCACCACGTTGTTGCGCTTGCGATCGAGCTTGATGACGCGGAACTCGAGCGTCTTGCCTTCGTACGGCGTGGTGTCCTTGACCGGACGCGTATCGACCAGCGAACCCGGCAGGAAGGCACGGATGCCGTTGACCATCACGGTCATGCCGCCCTTCACCTTGCCCGTGATGGTGCCGGTGACGAGTTCGTTGTTGTCGAGTGCCTTTTCCAGCGACAGCCACGAAGCCAGGCGCTTCGCCTTGTCGCGCGACAGGATCGTGTCGCCATAGCCGTTTTCCAGCGCGTCGATCGCGACGGAAACGAAATCGCCCGACTGGACCTCAACCTCGCCCTGATCGTTCAGGAATTCCTCGATGGGAATGTAGGCCTCGGACTTGAGACCCGCGTTGACGACCACGAAGTTGTGGTCGACACGCACGACTTCGGCGGAGATCACTTCGCCGGCGCGCATGTCTTGACGGGTCAGCGACTCTTCGAACAGGGCCGCAAAGGATTCGGTATTCGGGGTGGAGGTTTGCAGGTCGGACATAAAAATCGGATTGTGCATGGTGCCGCGCCGTCTCTCTTGCCTGGGCCACCTGGCCTGGCTGGCGGTGCGATCGCCACACGGGGTTAAGGGTTGAAACACGCTTCGGGAACCGGCCCGCGCCGGACGCCTGAAGCACCTACTGCCACTGCATGCTGCGGGTACTGCCTGATTCGTTGCACCGCCGGCAGGTTCAGGCCGGCTGGCCCGAGGCTTCCCGGTACCAGGCCAGGACCTGCTCGACCGCTTGTTCGATCGTCAGGCCCGAGGTATCGAGCAGCTTCGCATCCTCCGCAGGCTTGAGCGGCGCGGCCGCGCGGTTGCTGTCTCGCGCGTCGCGCTCACGCAAATCCTGGAGCAAGTTGTCAATATTAGCAGAAAAACCTTTTTGCATCAATTGCTTATGCCGGCGCGCCGCGCGGGCCTCGACACTCGCCGTCAGGAACACCTTGAGGCCCGCGTCGGGGAAGATCACGGTGCCCATGTCGCGGCCGTCCGCGACCAGCCCCGGGGTCTTGCGGAAGGCCCGCTGGCGCGCCACCAGCGCGGCTCGCACGCCGCCGTGCACGGCGATCGCCGAGGCGCGGTTGCCGACCACCTCGGCACGGATCTGGTCGGAAACATCGACCCCGTCGAGCTGCGCGCAGCCCTCGCGGAAGGTGATGTGCAGGTCGTCGACCAGCTTCGCCAGCCCCGCCTCGTCGTCGGGCTCGATCCCGTAGCGCTGGCTCGCGAGCGCCGCGAGCCGGTACAGCGCGCCGCTGTCGAGCAGGTGGAAACCGAGGTGGGCCGCCACCAGCGCGGCGACGGTGCCCTTGCCGGAGGCGGTCGGGCCGTCGATCGTGATGACGGGGGTCGGATGGAATGGTCGGGTCGATTTCATCTGGACAAACGGCTCAGCGCCCGGCGAGCGCGGTGAAACGGTCGAAATAGTCGGGGAAGGTCTTGGCCACGCACTTCGGGTCGTTGATGCGCACCGGCACGCCGCCGAGGCTGACCAGCGAGAAGCACATCGCCATGCGGTGGTCGTCGTAGGTGTCGATCGCCGCGTTCGGCAGCAGTTGCGCGGGCGGCGTCACCACCAGGTAGTCGGCGCCCTCCTCCACGGTCGCGCCGACCTTGCGCAGCTCGGTCGCCATCGCGGCGATCCGGTCGGTTTCCTTGACGCGCCAGCTGGCGATGTTGCGCAGCGTGCTGGTGCCGTCGGCGAACAGCGCGGCGACCGCGATCGTCATCGCCGCGTCGGGGATCAGGTTGAAGTCCATGTCGATCGGCTCGAGCTTGCCGTGATCGTGGCCGATCCCGCGCACCTCGATCCAGTCGTCGCCCATCGAGACGTTCGCGCCCATGCGCATCAGCGCCGAGGCGAAACCGACGTCGCCCTGGATGCTGGCGCGGCCGACGCCCTCGACCCGCAGCGGGCCGCCGCCGAGCGCGCCGGCCGCCAGGAAGTAGGAAGCCGAGGAGGCATCGCCTTCCACCATGATCGAGCCCGGCGAACGGTAGCGCGTGGACGGCACCGTGAAACGCTGCCAGCCGTCGCGCTCGACCTGCACGCCGAAGCGCGCCATCAGCTTGATGGTGATCTCGATATAGGGCTTGGAGATCAGCTCGCCCTCCACCTCCAGCACGCTCGCGCCGCCCGGCTGGCCGACCAGCGGCAGCGCCATCAGCAACGCGGTCAGGAACTGGCTGGAGACATCGCCGCGCACCCGGATCGGGCCGTCGATCGCGATCGCGGCCGGGCGGATCCGCAGCGGCGGGAAACCTTCGTTCTGCTCGTAGTCGATCGCGGCGCCGATCTGGCGCAACCCGTCGACCAGATCGCCGATCGGCCGCTCGTGCATGCGCGGCACGCCGTGCACGCGGTAATCGCCGCCGTTCACGGCCAGCGCGGCCGTCAGCGGGCGCACCGCGGTGCCGGCATTGCCGAGGAACAGGTCGGCCGTCTTGGCGGGGAACGCGCCGCCGGCGCCCGTCACCACGCAGGTGTCGCCGTCGCGCGACAGCGTCACGCCCAGCGCGGCCAGCGCGGCCAGCATCACGCGCGTGTCGTCGGAGTCGAGCAGGTTGGTGATCGTCGTCACCCCCTCGGACAACGCGGCCAGCAGCAGCACGCGGTTCGAGATGCTCTTCGAGCCGGGCAGGCGCACCGTGCCCGAAGCCTGGGAATACGGACCGAGATCGAGGAATTCCATAATGATCCTGTTAAGACTGAACCGGGGCGGAGGCGGGCTTGCCGCCACGCTCCTGCCATGCCGTGCGCGCCGCGCGCGAACGGGCGAACACCGCCTCGAGCGCCGCGCCGTCGCCGGCCTCGATCGCCTCGCGCAGGCGTGCCAGCACGCGCGTGTAGGCGTCGAGCTCGTCGAGCAGCGCGCCGCGGTTGGCGACGCAGACATCGCGCCACATCTCGGGGCTGGAAGCCGCGATCCGCGTGAAATCGCGGAAGCCGCCGGCGGCGAACGAGAACTTCAGCTCCGCGTCGGCCTCGCCGAGGATCTGCTCGACCAGCGCGAACGAGAGCACGTGCGGCAGGTGGCTGACGGCGGCGAACACGCGGTCGTGCTGGGCCGGGTCCATGGTGCGCGTCACCGCGCCGGTGGCGCGCCACATCGCGTCGACCCGTTCGACCGAGGCGGCCGGGTTCTCGGGCAGCGCGCAGATCACCACGTTGCGGCCGACGTAGAGATCGGGCAGCGCGGCCTCGACGCCGCTCGATTCGCGCCCGGCGATCGGGTGGGCCGGCACGAACTGGGCGATCTTCTCGCCGAGCGCGGCGCGCGCGGCCGCCACCACGTCGGACTTGGTGCTGCCGGCGTCGGTGACGATGGTGGCGGAATCGAGCAGCGGCGCGATGCGCGCCAGCAGCGGCCCGGTCTGCGCGACCGGCACGGCCAGCAGCACCAGGTCGGCGCCATCGAGCGCGGCGCGCAGTTGCGCCTCGTCGTCGAGCGCGGCGATCGCGTCGACCACGCCCAGCTCGCGCGCGCGTTCGACCGAGGCCGGCGAACGGCCGACGCCGATCACGCGGCCGGCCTGCGCGGTGCCGCGCTCGCGCAGCGCGCGCGCCAGCGAGCCGCCGATCAGGCCGACGCCGAAAATCACCAGTTTGTTGAACGAAAAATCAGACACGGCAGTGGCCAGGTTAAACGCGCGAGCCGGAGCCCGCGCGGGGATGGACATAGCGATGCGGCGCCGGGCCGTGGCCGCGGCGCCCCGGGCTTCAGCGCGCGCGCGGATACGAACCGAGGATCTTCAGGAACGCGGCCTTGCCGCCGAGCTCCGTCAGGGCCGCCGCCACCGACGCGTCGTCGCGATGGCCCTCGATGTCGATATAGAAGTAATACTCCCAGGTGCCGACTCGCGCCGGCCGCGACTCGAAGCGCGTCATCGACACGCCGTGCCGCGCGAGCGGCTCGAGCAGCTTGAACACGGCGCCCGGCTCGTTCTTGACCGACACGATCAGCGAGGTCTGGTCGCAGCCGCTGGGCCCGGTCGGCGCGCGGCCGATGGTGACGAAGCGGGTGCGGTTGTGCGGATCGTCCTGGATCATCGAATAGGCGATCTGCAGGCCGTAATGGATCGCCGCGCGGTCGCCCGCGATCGCCGCCACGCTGGGATCGTCGGCGGCCAGGCGCGCCGCCTCGGCGTTGCTCGCCACCGCCTGGCGCTCAAGGTGCGGCGCGTTGGCGGCCAGCCAGCGCTGGCATTGCGCGAGCGACTGCGCATGCGCGCAGACGCGCTTCACGCCGTCGAGGCTGCCGCTTTGCGAGAGCAGGTTGTGGTGGATCGGCAGCGACAGCTCGCCGCCGATCAGCAACTGCGTGTGCAGCAGCAGGTCGAGCGTGCGCGAGACCGCGCCCTCGGCCGAATTCTCGACCGGCACGATGCCGAATTCCGAGGCGCCGGCCTCGACGCCGCGGAACACCTCGTCGATCGACGGGCAGGGCAGCCCCTCGATCGATTGCCCGAAGTATTCGAACATCGCCTGTTCGCTGTAGGTGCCGATCGGCCCGAGGAAGGACACGCGGATGGTCTTTTCCAGCGAGCGGCTGGCGGCCATGATCTCGCGCCAGATCGCATTGATGTGCTCGCCGACCAGCGGCCCCTCGCTCATCTCCTGCAGACGCGCGATCACCTGCTGCTCGCGCTCGGGGCGGAACACCGGTGCCTTGAATTCCTTCTTGACCTCGCCGACCTCGAGCGCCACTGCGGCGCGCTGGTTCAGCAGCGCGATCAGCTGCGTATCGATCGCGTCGATACGCTCGCGCAGGGGTTTGAGTCGGGAGTTGAGTTCGTCGTCCATGCTGAATAGCCGTGCTTGATGAGCGCGCCCGAAGCCGTCAGGCCTGGCCGCGCTCGAAATCCTTCATGTACTCGACGAGCGCCTTCACGCCCGCGAGCGGCACCGCGTTGTAGATCGACGCCCGCATGCCGCCGACGGACTTGTGGCCCTTCAGCTGCAGCAGCCCGCGCGCTTTCGCGCCGGCAAGGAAGTCTTCGTTGCGCGTTTCGTCGGCGAGGAAGAACGGCACGTTCATGCGCGAACGCGCGTTTTTCTCCACCTTGTTGAGATAGAAGCCGCTGGCGTCGATCGCGTCGTAGAGCAGCGCCGCCTTCTCGACGTTGCGCGCCTCGATCGCCTCCAGGCCGCCCTGCGCCTTCAGCCACTTGAACACCAGCCCGGCGATGTAGATCGCATAGGTGGGCGGCGTGTTGTACATCGAATTGTTGGCGGCCACCGTCTTCCATTCGAAGGCCGACGGGCAGATCGGCAGCGCGCGTTCGAGCAGGTCCTCGCGCACGATCACCAGCGTGACGCCCGCCATGCCGATGTTCTTCTGCGCGCCGCCGAACAGCGCGCCGTAGCGGCTGATGTCGAGCGGGCGCGACAGGATGTGCGAGGAGACATCCGCCACCAGCGGCACGCTGCCGGTGTCGGGGATGTCGAAGGTCTCGACGCCGTCGATGGTCTCGTTGGTGCACAGATGCACATAGGCCGGATCGGCCGACATCTGCCATTCGGAGAAGGCCGGCACGCGCGTGAACCCGTCCTCGGTTCGGCCGGTGGCGGCCAGGTGCGAAGTGCCGTACTTCTGCGCTTCCTTGAACGACTTCTGCGACCAGGAGCCGGTCACCACGAAGTCGACGTTCTGGCGCGTGCCGAGCAGGTTCATCGGCACGATCGCGTTCTCGGCGATGCCGCCGCCCTGCAGGAACAGCACGCGGTAGTTGTCCGGCACGGCCAGCAACTCGCGCAGGTCGGCCAGCGCGGTTTCATGGATCGAGGTGAACTCGCGGCCGCGATGGCTCATTTCCATCACGCTCATGCCGCTGCCGTTCCAGTCGAGCATCTCGTCGGCTGCCTGGCGCAGCACGTCCTCGGGCATGGCCGCGGGACCGGCGGAGAAATTGAAAACGCGCATCTTGGAACCTCGGGAGGGACGCGGCGCACCCGGAACCCGCCGGATGCCGCGCCAGAAAAGGAATGGCCGCTTGCGCTCGCGCGCAAACGGCCATTATCGCACCGACGTTGCCGCCCCGCCAAACCGGCGCGCTCGCGCCGGCGGGGGCAGGAACGCGTGCTTACTTGCCCGGCTTGACGGCCGCGACTTCCTTGTCGGCCTGGGCGCGGGTTGCCTGGATCGCTTGCGGCATGTACTTCTGCATCAGGCCGTTGACCACATCGCGGCCGACCTGGTCCTGCACCTGGATGAACTTGCGGCCCGTCGGGCTCTTGTAGAACGTCGTCAGGTCCTTGATTTCCGAGGTGCTGTAGTACTTGGCGTAAGCGTCGTACTGAGCCTGCATCGCGTCGTTCTTGAAACCTTGCGAATCGAACACCTTGCCGGCGCCGTCAACCAGCTTCTGCACCGAGTTCTTCTGCAGGCTCGGCACGGCCGCTTGCTTCTGCGCGTCCGTCAGCGTCTTGTTCTCCGACAGCGCGTCCGACAGGATCGCCGGCACGAGCTGCTTCGACTGCATTTCCGCGCTGTTGGCGATCGCGCCAACCAGCTTCGGTGCGTCGATGGCGTTCAGCAGGTCGCTGATCGCCGCCTTCTTGTCGGCGTCGATCGGCGCTGCTGCCACGGCCGAAGCAGCCGGCGCCTGGTTCGACAGCGACTGCGCCATGGCGAACGTCGGCACGATGGCTGCCAGCAGCACCAGTTGCTTGAATTGTTTTTGCATCATCACTCCCTCATGGAAATATGAACGATTTCTTGCACCGCCCGCCCCGGCCGCTCAGCGGCTCGGGTACGGGCGGCGGGCAGCCGCCTCAGGCGTCGCCGCCCTCCGATTCGGAGGCGTCGTCGGCGTCGATTTCGCTATCCGCATCCGCCTCGGCGATCTGCTGCAGGCCCGAAAGCCTGGTGCCCTCATCGAGACTGATGAGTGTAACACCTTGCGTAGCCCGTCCCATCTCGCGGATCTCCGAAACGCGCGTGCGGATCAGCACGCCCGCCGTGGTGATCAGCATGATCTCGCTTTCCGGCTCGACCAGGGTGGCGGCCACCACCTTGCCGTTGCGCTCGGAGGTCTGGATCGCGATCATGCCCTTCGTGCCGCGGCCGTGGCGCGTGTACTCGGTGATCGGGGTGCGCTTGCCGTAGCCGTTCTCGGTGGCGGTCAGCACCGACTGCTCCTCGCCGCCGGCCACCAGCATGGCGATCACCTGCTGGCCGTCCTCGAGCTGCATGCCGCGCACGCCGCGCGCCTCGCGGCCCATCGGGCGCACGTCGTTCTCGTCGAAGCGCACCGCCTTGCCCGAATCGGAGAACAGCATCACGTCGTGCTCGCCGTCGGTGATCGCCGCGCCGATCAGGAAATCGCCCTCGTCGAGGCCGACCGCGATGATGCCCTTCTTCAGCGGCCGGCTGAAGGCCTCGAGCGGGGTCTTCTTCACGGTGCCGAGCGAGGTGCCCATGAACACGTACTTGTCGGCCGAGAATTCCTTGACCGGCAGCACCACGTTGATCTTCTCGCCGTCCTGCAACGGGAACATGTTGACGATCGGCCGGCCGCGCGAGTTGCGCGAACCCTGCGGCACCTCGTAGACCTTGACCCAGTAGACACGGCCGCGGTTCGAGAAGCACAGGATGTAGTCGTGCGTGTTGGCGATGAAGAGCGTCTCGATCCAGTCGTCTTCCTTCATCTGCGTGGCCTGCTTGCCGCGCCCGCCGCGCTTCTGCGCCCGGTACTCGGACAGCGGCTGCGACTTCACGTAGCCGGCATGCGACATGGTCACCACCATGTCCTGCGGCGTGATCAGGTCCTCGGTGTTCAGCTCGGTGGCGTTCAGCTCGATGCGCGAACGGCGCGCGTCGCCGAACTCGCTCTTCACCGCCGTCAGCTCCTCGCCGATGATGGTGGTGATCCGCTCCGGGCGTGCCAGGATGTCGAGCAGGTCGGCGATCTGGGCCATCACCTCGCGGTACTCGCCGATGATCTTGTCCTGCTCGAGGCCGGTCAGGCGCTGCAGACGCATCTGCAGGATTTCCTGGGCCTGGGTCTCGGACAGGTTGTACTTGCCGTCGGCCTGCATCCCGAAGGCCGGGTTCAGCCCTTCCGGACGATAGGCCTCGCGCCCGCCCGCCGCGGCGTTCTCGGCCTCGGCGCGCGCCAGCATCTCGCGCACCAGCGACGAATCCCAGGAACGCGCCATCAGTTCCTGGCGCGCGATCGGCGGCGTCGGCGCGGCCTTGATCAGCTCGATGAAGTCGTCGATGTTGGCCAGCGCGACAGCCAGGCCTTCCAGCACGTGGCCGCGCTCGCGGGCCTTGCGCAGTTCATAGATGGTGCGCCGCGTCAGCACCTCGCGACGATGCGCGAGGAAGCATTCGAGCATCTCCTTCAGGTTCAGCAGCTTCGGCTGGCCGTCGACCAGCGCGACCATGTTCATGCCGAAGGTGTCCTGCAGCTGCGTCGACTTGTAGAGGTTGTTCAGCACCACCTCGGGCACTTCGCCGCGCTTGAGCTCGATCACCACGCGCATGCCGCTCTTGTCGGACTCGTCGCGGATGTCGGAGATGCCCTCGAGCTTCTTCTCGTTGACCAGCTCGGCGATGCGCTCCAGCAGCGAGCGCTTGTTCACCTGGTAGGGCAGCTCGTCGACGATGATCGCCATGCGCTGGCCGCGATCGATTTCCTCGAAGTGCGTGGTGGCGCGCATCACCACCCGGCCGCGGCCGGTGCGGTAGCCGTCGCGCACGCCGGCGACGCCGTAGATGATGCCGGCGGTCGGGAAATCGGGGGCGGGAATGATCTCGATCAGCTCGTCGATCGAGGCCTGCGGATTGGCGAGCAGGTGATGGCAGGCATCGACCACTTCCGACAGGTTGTGCGGCGGGATGTTGGTGGCCATGCCGACCGCGATGCCCGACGAACCGTTGATCAGCAGGTTCGGGATCCGCGCCGGCAGGATCAGCGGCTCGCTTTCGCTGCCGTCGTAGTTGGGCCCGAAGTCGACCGTTTCCTTGTCGATGTCGACCAGCAGCTCGTGGCCGATCTTCGCCATGCGGATTTCGGTGTAGCGCATCGCGGCGGCGTTGTCGCCGTCGACCGAACCGAAGTTGCCCTGGCCGTCGACCAGCATGTAGCGCAGCGAGAAATCCTGCGCCATCCGGACGATGGTGTCATAGACGGCGCTGTCGCCGTGCGGGTGGTACTTACCGATCACATCGCCGACGATACGCGCCGACTTCTTGTAGGCCCGGTTCCAGTCGTTGTTCAGTTCGTGCATCGCGAACAGCACGCGCCGATGCACGGGTTTCAGGCCGTCGCGGACATCCGGGAGGGCACGTCCGACGATCACGCTCATCGCGTAATCGAGATACGAACGGCGCATTTCCTCCTCTAGGGAGATGGGCAGGGTCTCTTTGGCGAATTGATCCATGTATCCGTATCGTTTCGGAGCGAAGACGGGACCGCCTTTCGCGTAAACGCCGTAGTCACGACGCAACGTGCGATTCTACCATGCGGCAAATCTGCCCCGACGCCCTTGCCCCCTCTATATAGATATGGCGATTTTTTGCCGCTGGACCGCCGCGCCGAGGCAGGACGCTGGGCGCGGCCGAATCATGCCCGTCGCGCACCAACATCGAGCCGATGCCGGGCACGCATTTCGCTGGCACAGCCCGACGCGATTTCGCCCGATCGACACACCCCTGCCATCGCCGCCGACCATCATCGACGGTTTTGCCAGAATCGCTCACACGCAACGGAACCGAGGATTGTGTCGAAAGCGTGTCGCCCCCTGCGGTTTTTCTTGACAATCCTTGAAACATCCTGCACGCGCCTGTTGCACTGGAACCACAATCGCCAGGGGCTTCTTAGGGTGGGGAGGATTTTTTTTCGTGGGACGGGAACGATATGGCAAAATGCCGAAGCACTGAAATTCAGACGCTGCTCCCAGGGAGTGGTGGCGCGTTTTTTGTGTCGCACCAATGTTATACTCCGAGCAATGTATGACTTGTCATCGTCATCAGGCTCGCAGTAAACCTGCGGTAATCTCAATTTCGAGAGGAGAAATATGAATAAATTTTCAAAGCTCGCGTTCATTGCAGCTACCGCAGTAGTGGCTGCATCCGCTTCGGCACAATCGGTGCCGGCATCGCGACAAGCCGTGAATGACAACTGGGTGAATGGCACGGGCGAATACGTGTGGATGAACGGCACGAACGAGCTTTGCTGGCGCGACGCGTTCTGGACGCCGGCCACGGCGAACGCGAAGTGCGATGGCGCGCTGGTCGCGCAGGCACCGGCTCCGACGCCGGTCGCTCCGGTTGCTCCGCCGGCCATCACGAGCCAGAAGATCACGTATCAGGCTGACGCACTGTTCGACTTCGACAAGGCTACGCTCAAGCCGCTGGGCAAGCAGAAGCTGGACGAGCTGGCAGCCAAGATCCAGGGCATGAACGTCGAAGTCGTGGTCGCAACGGGCTACACCGACCGCATCGGCTCGGACAAGTACAACGACCGTCTGTCGCTGCGCCGCGCGCAAGCCGTCAAGTCGTACCTGGTCAGCAAGGGCGTCGAGTCGAGCAAGGTCTACACGGAAGGCAAGGGCAAGCGCAACCCGGTCACGACTGGCTGCAACCAGAAGAACCGCAAGCAGCTCATCTCCTGCCTGGCTCCGGACCGCCGCGTGGAAGTCGAAGTGGTCGGCACGCAACAAGTGCAGAAGTAAATGGGCAGGCAGTAACCTCTCGGGTTACCGCAGCCTTGAAGCCCCGCCTCGGCGGGGCTTTTTCATTCCGGCGGCCGGCGCCGGCCGCTTGCTGGCAGCCGCCAACCGCCGCTTATATACTCGGGGCTCGCTCCCTTTCCGCGCTATTCGCTTGCCGACATGACCAACGCCGACCCGCACGAACTACAGAAATTCAGCGATCTCGCCCATAAGTGGTGGGATCCGAACGCCGAGTTCAAGCCGCTGCACGACCTCAATCCGGTCCGTCTCGGCTGGATCGACGCGCATGCGCACCTGGCCGGCAAGCGCGTGCTCGACATCGGCTGCGGCGGCGGGATCCTGTCCGAATCGATGGCGGGCCTGGGCGCCCAGGTCAAGGGCATCGACCTGTCGACCGAGGCGCTCGGGGTGGCCGACCTGCACAGCCTGGAGAGCGGCGTCACGGTCGACTACGAGGCGATCGCCGCCGAGGCGATCGCCGAGCGCGAGCCCGGCAGCTACGACGTCGTCACCTGCATGGAGATGCTCGAGCACGTGCCCTCGCCGGCCGGCGTGATCGCCGCCTGCTCGGCGCTGGTCAAGCCGGGCGGCTGGGTGTTCTTCTCGACCCTGAACCGCAACCTCAAGTCCTACCTGCTGGCCGTGATCGGCGCCGAGTACATCGCGCAGTTGCTGCCCAAGGGCACGCACGATTACGCGCGCTTCATCAAGCCGTCCGAGCTGGCCGGCTTCATCCGCGCGACCGACCTGCACGTGGCCGAGATTCGCGGCATCACCTACCAGCCGCTGAGCAAGCGCTTCTCGCTGTCGAACGACACCGACGTGAACTACCTGGTCGCCTGCCGCCGCCACGCCTGATCGATCCACCCTGCCCCGCCTACCGAACGCATGAGCACGCCCGCCTCCCCGCTTGCCCCGGCCACTGCCGCCGCCGATCTCTCCAACTGCGAGGCGGTCCTGTTCGACCTCGACGGCACGCTCGCCGATACGGCGCCCGACCTGGCCGGCGCGGTCCACAAGATGCAGCGCGAGCGCGGCCTGGCCGAAACCCCGCTCGACCTGCTGCGCCCGCTTGCCTCGGCCGGCGCGCGCGGCCTGCTCGGCGGCGGCTTCGGCATCACGCCCGAGGCGCCCGGCTACGAGGCGATGCGCCAGGAGTTCCTGGCCAACTACGCGGGCGCGCTCTGCGTGAAGACGGTGTTGTTTCCCGGCATCGCCGAGCTGCTCGACGAGCTCGACGCGCGCGGCGTGCGCTGGGGCATCGTCACCAACAAGGCGACGCGGCTGACCGAGCCGCTGGTGGCCCTGCTCGGGCTGGCCGCGCGCGCGGCCAGTGTCGTCTGCGGCGATACCACGCCGCACGCCAAGCCCCATCCGGCGCCGCTGCTGCATGCGGCCGCGCAGATGGGCATCGCGCCGCAACGCATCGTCTATGTCGGCGACGACCTGCGCGATATCCAGGCCGGCGCCGCGGCCGGCATGCCGACCATCGCGGCCGCCTACGGCTATTGCGGCGACGGCGTGCC
This sequence comes from Burkholderia sp. Ax-1720, assembly GCF_011753035.1. Taxonomy (NCBI): domain Bacteria; kingdom Pseudomonadati; phylum Pseudomonadota; class Betaproteobacteria; order Burkholderiales; family Burkholderiaceae; genus Burkholderia; species Burkholderia sp. Ax-1720. The sequence continues at coordinate 23,799 of NZ_VWWK01000095.1, forward strand.
GCCCGAGCGCTGGCAGGCGCAGCATTTCGCCGCGACCACGAAGGGATTGCGCGAGCTGCTGCGCAATGTTGCGCTATAATGTCAGGTCCGTGGGGGCGACCTGGTTTCGACAGGGGTTGCGAAGCGGCTAGGGCATGTCGAGGACCCGTCACCTCGTTAATCAATGGGAAAAACGTAACTGCAAACGACGAAACGTTCGCACTGGCAGCCTAAGGGCCGCCGTCCTCTGCCTAGTTCACTGACGGGCTAGTGTCGCAAGACCGGTAGCAATACCGCCAGAGGTCATTTACGTCAGTTAAGCCCTGTCGGCGCCGCGACGACAGGGTCGAAAACCTAGCGGATCGCCGTCCCGCAGCGTGTTCGTCCGCGACGTGGCGGTTAAATCAAAAGACAGAACTAAACATGTAGAACTGGTCGTGGACCGCTTCTGGACGCGGGTTCGATTCCCGCCGTCTCCACCACCGAATACCCTGAGCATCACCGGCATCAAGCAAGAAACCCGCGTCAGCCCCTGGCTCCGCGGGTTTTTTGTTGCGTCCTCGCCTGCCGTATCGCCGAGCCTGGCGCCGCGCCGCCCTTCAGGCTCCGACGCGGAACACCCGATCGCCGCCGATCACGTAGCGCCGCTCGTCCGCACGCGGCGCCCCCACATCGTGTCCGCCCGTGAATGCGCCGAACGCCGGCAACACGCCCGCGCGCGCGCCGAAGCGAAAACACGGCAGCCGCAGGCGGTCGCCCTGCCCTTTCAGCGCCAGTACCGGATGCTCGTGGCCGGCCAGCGCGTAGGCGCCGTCGATTTCCCCCGGGTGATGGCACAGCGCCCATGGACCGAGCCGATAGGGCTCGGCCACCATCTCCACGCCGAATTCCGCGGCCAGCGCGCCCGCATGCCGATCGTGGTTGCCCTCCACCAGCACCAGCCGCAAGCCCCGATGCGCACGCCGCCATGCCCGCAGCGGTGCCAGGGTGTCGTCCGCATGCGATTCGCGCGCGTGCAGCAGATCCCCGAGAAACACGATCGATTCCGGCAGATAGCTCGCGATCAAGCGGTCGAGCCGCGCCAGCGTTTCGCCGGTCGAGCCGGCCGGCACCGGAATGCCGCGCGCGCGAAACACCGCGTCCTTGCCCAGGTGCGCATCCGCGACCAGCAGGCAGCCGCGCACCGGATCGAAGGCCGCGCGCTTCGCGCTCAACATCAGCGGATGGCCGTTCAGCTCGATGGTCAGCGCATCGGCGCTCATGATCCGCGCCCGCCGCGCGCCGCGGTTTTTTCGAGATCTGCGAGCATCCTCGCGACCCGATCGGCGAGCGTCTCGGTGCTGAGCTTCTCGCGCAGCCGCCCCACGATCAACGGAAACGCGAACGGCGTCGGCTTGTCCGGCGCGCTCAAGGCCAGCCGGCTGGTGCTCATGCGCTCCAGCGCCGCGCGCATCCGCCCCAGCTCGAGCTCCTGCTCCAGCACCTCCTGGTCGGCCTGGGCGAGCAGCAGGTTGCCGCTGTCGTGCCGGCGAAACACCTCGTAGAACAGGCCGCTCGAGGCCTGCAGTTGCCGCGCGCTCTTCTGTTGCGCCGGATGCCCCTGGAACACCAGCCCCGACACCCTGGCGATCTCGCGAAAGCGGCGTGCCGACAGTTCCGAAGCGTTCAGGCTCGCGAGGATGTCGTGCTCCAGCCCATCCGGCGAAAACAGGCCGCCGTCGATCAGCGCGCCCCAGTCGAACGGCTGCGCTGACAGCAGCTCGAAGCCGTAGTCGTTCATCGAGATCGAGAACGTGCTCGGCCGCTCGCGCGCGACCCGCCAGGCGATCAGCGAGCCGAGCCCGACATGCGCGGTGCGGCCCGCGAACGGGTAGCAGAAGAAATGATGTCCTTCGCGGCTGCGGACGGCTTCGGCGACCAGCACGCCGGGCGCGGGCAAGGCCGACCAGGCGGCCTGCAACTCCAGCAGCGGACGCACCGCGCGCATTTCCGGCTCGTCGAAGATGCCGTCGGTGGCCTGCGCGAGCATCGCGAGCGCGGCCTCGGCCAGTTCCGACGACAGCGGCATCCGGCTGCCGGCCCATTGCGGGATCGCGCCGCGCGTCGAGCTCGCGCGCTTCACGTAGGCCGTCATGTCGCGCACGCGGACGAGTTCGAGCGCCCGGCCGCCGAAGGTGAACACGTCGCCCGGTTTCAGCCGTGCCACGAACGACTCCTCCATCGCCCCGATCCGGCCGCCGGACAGGAACGCGACCTGGATCGTCGCGTTGCCGACGATGGTGCCGATATTGTTGCGATGCCGGCGCACCAGTTCCTCGCGCGGCACGCGATAGACCCCGTCGTCGCCGACGACCACGCGGTGATAATCGGGATAGGCGCCCAGCGAGGTGCCGCCGCGCTCCACGAAGGCGAGCGCCCAATCGAACTCGGCCTCGCCCAGATCCCGGTAGGCATAGGCGCGTCGCACCTCGGCGAGCATCGCGTCGCGCCGGAAGCCGCCGCCGATCGCGATCGTCACCAGGTGCTGGACCAGCACGTCGAGCGGTTTCAGCGGCATCTCGCGCGCCTCGATCCGGCCGCCCTCGATCGCCCAGCGCGCCGCGGCGGCCTCCACCAGTTCCAGCGCATGGGTCGGCACGATGGTCACGCGCGAGGTGCGCCCCGGCGCGTGGCCCGAGCGGCCGGCACGCTGCATCAGGCGCGCGACGCCCTTGGGCGAGCCGACCTGGAACACGCGCTCGACCGGCAGGAAATCGACGCCGAGATCCAGGCTCGAGGTGCAGACCACCGCCTTCAGCTGCCCCGCCTTCAGGCCCTGCTCGACCCAGTCGCGAACGCTCTTGTCGAGCGAGCCATGATGCAGCGCGATCAGGCCGGCCCAGTCCGGGCGCCGTTCGAGCAAGGCCTGGTACCAGAGCTCGGCCTGCGAGCGCGTGTTGGTGAACACCAGCGCGCTGGCGGCCGCGTCGATCCCGTCGGCCACCGCGCCGACCTGGCGCGTGCCGAGATGGCCGCCCCAGGGGAAGCGCTCGATGGTGTCCGGGATCAGCGTATCGACGACCAGCGGCTTCGGCAGCGTGCCGCGCACCAGCGCACGCGGCGTGCGCACCGCGTGCAGCAGCGCGTCGCTGGCCAGCGGCAGGTTGCCGAGCGTCGCCGACAAGCCCCATACCTGCAGATCCGGCCGCCACGCCGCGAGCCTCGCGATGGCGAGCTGGGCCTGCGTGCCGCGCTTGCTGCCGAGCAGTTCGTGCCACTCGTCGACCACCACCAGCCGCAGCTGCGCGAAGGTGTCGCCCGCGTCGACGCGCGTGAGCATCAGCGAGAGGCTTTCCGGCGTCGTCACGAGCGCCGACGGCATGCGGCGATCCTGCCGTGCCCGCTCGCTCGACGGCGTGTCGCCGGTGCGCAGGCCGACCGTCCAGGGCACCGACAAGTCGAGCGCGGCGCCCTGCAGGGCGCGCGCGCTGTCGGCGGCCAGCGCGCGCATCGGCGTGATCCAGAGCACCGTCAGCGGCGCCGGCAACGGGCCGCGGCGGGACGATGCCGCGCCCGGCCGCGCCGCGTT
>NZ_VWWK01000096.1:0-27239 GCF_011753035.1 Burkholderia sp. Ax-1720
CATCGCGCTGGTCGCCGCTGAAGCCGAGCGCGCCCGCCGCGGCGCGGCGCACTTCGGCCCGCGTATCGCCGGTCGCGAGCACGGCGATGGCGGGTAGCGCGCGCGGGTCCTTGAGCCAGCCCAGCACCGCCACCGCTTCCAGCCGCAACTCGGCGTCGTCCGAATCGAGCGCGGCCAGCGCCGGCTCGTAGGCATCGGCGTGGCGCAGCTCGCGCAGGGCGCGCAACACGGCGCGCGCCACGAAGGGTTCGGGCCGGCCGGCCCAGCGGCGCAGCGTGTCACCGGAAGCCGGGTCCTTCAGCTCCGACAGGCTTTGCGCGGCGGCCTCGCGCACGCCGGCATCGGCGTCGAGCAGGGCCGCGCACAGCGCCTCGATCGCCTCGGGCTGTTCCCAGGCGGCCAGCGCCAGGGCCGCCTCGCGGCGCACCGCGGCGTCGGCGTCATGGCCGAGCAGGGCGAGGAAGGCAGGCACCAGCTCGGGATCGCCGAGATCGGCCAGCTCGAACACGGCGATGCGGCGCACGGCCGGATCGGCATCGGCGGCGCGTGCCAGCAGCGCCCGCGCGGCGGGATCGACGCCGGCGGCCAGTGCCGGCAGGTCGGTGGGGTGGATCGGGGGCATGTCGGTCATCGGTCTTGCGGGGGCGAGGGAGCGTGAAGGTGGCGGGCCGCGCTCAGCGCAGCAGGTACGGGATCTCGACCTTGACGGCGCCGGTCGGGCAATCGCGTTCGCAGGGCATGCAGTACCAGCACTCGTCGAACTGCATGTAGGCCTTGCCCTTCGAGGTGTCGATCGCCAGCAGGTCGAGCGGGCAGACGTCGACGCAGACGGTGCAGCCCTTCTCGGCGATGCACAGCGCCTCGTCGATGGTCACGGGGGCGCTGCTGCGCTGGAGGATGTCGTGCGGGGTGGTCGGCATGGTCGGGGTTCTCAGCTGAGGGCGGGCGCGGCGTGAGCGTCGGCGCCGGTGGTTGCGTTGGCGGTCGCGTTGGCGGTGGCGCGCTCGCGGATCCGCAACTGCGAATACGCGCCCAGCTCCGCGTCGGAGACCGGCACCACGTAAGGCTCGACGGCGCGCTTCTCGCTTCTCATGCGGCCCTGGTCGTCGCGGCTCAGGTGCGTGTGGCAGAACCAGTCGCGGTCGTTGCGCTCGGGGAAATCGACGCGATGGTGATAGAGGCCCCAGCGGCTCTCGGTGCGGAACAGCGAGGCGCGCGCGGCCATCTCGGCGCAATCGCGGATCGCCCGCACCTCGGCCGCGCGCATCAGCTCGTGCGGGTGGGTGGCCTTGATCGCCTCGATGTCGGCGCCGATTTCCTCGAGGCGCTGCAGGCCGATCTCCATCTTGCGCGTGACCTTGGGCGGTTGCAGGTAGTCGTTCACCATGCGGCGCAGCTTGTACTCGACCTGGTTCGGCGCGAGGCCGTGCTCGCGATGCAGCGGCGCCAGCACGCGCTTGCGCTCGGCCGCCACCTGTTCCTGGTCGAGCGGCGCCAGCTCGCGCCCGGCGATGTCCTCGGCCGCGTGCTCGCCCGCGAACCAGCCGTAGGTGAAGGCGCCGAGCATGTAGTTGTGCGGCACGGCGGCCATGTCGCCGGCGGCGTAGAGGCCCGGCACGGTGGTGCGCGCATGCTCGTCCACATACACGCCGGAGGCGCTGTGGCCACTGCAGAAACCGATCTCGGAGATATGCATCTCCACCATCTGATGGCGGTAGTCGGTGCCGCGCCCTTCATGGAAACGGCCGCGGCTGGGCCGCTCGTTGGTGTGCAGGATCTGCTCGATGTTGCGGATGGTTTCCTCGGCCAGGTGGTCGAGCTTCAGGAACACCGGGCCGCGCCCGCTCTGCAGTTCCTGGTAGAACTCCCACATCATCTGGCCGCTCCAGTAGTCGCACTCGATGAAGCGCTCGCCCTGGCCGTTGGCGGTGAAGCCGCCCAGCGGCCCGGTCACGTAGGCGCAGGCCGGGCCGTTGTAGTCCTTGATCAGCGGATTGATCTGGAAGCACTCGAGGTTGGCCAGCGCGGCGCCGGCGTGATAGGCCATCGCGTAGCCGTCGCCGGCGTTGGTCGGGTTCTCGTAGGTGCCCATCAGGTAGCCCGAGGCGGGCAGGCCGAGCCGCCCGGCCGCGCCGCAGCAGAGGATCACGGCCTTGGCGCGGATCACCTGGAACTGCGCGGTGCGGCAGTTGAAACCCAGCACGCCGGCGGCGCGCCCCTGCGCGTCGGTCAGCACGCGGGTGGCGACCACGCGATTGGTGATCGCGATGCGCGCGCGCTTCAACTGCCGGTAGAGGATCTTCTTGATGTCGTGGCCCTCGGGCATCGGCAGCACGTAGGCGCCCATGTGATGGACCTTCTTGACCGCGTAGTCGCCGTTGCCGTCCTTCTCGAACTTCACGCCCCAGCGGTCGAGCTGCTCGATGGTGGTGTAGCTGTGCTTCGCGTAGGCATGCACGGCGGATTGATCGACGATGCCGTCGTTGGCGATGGTGATCTCGCGCGTGTACTGCTCGGGCGTGGCGTGGCCGGGGATCACGGCATTGTTCAGGCCGTCCATGCCCATCGAGATCGCGCCGCTGCGCTTGACGCCGGCCTTCTCCAGCAGCAGCACGCGCAGCGCCGGGTTGCGTTCCTTGGCCTTGATCGCGGCCATCGGGCCGGCGGTGCCGCCGCCCACCACCACCAGGTCGTAGTCGAGCACTTCATCGTTCATCACGGGGTCCTCCGGTGTTCATGCGGTTTCCTGCGATCGACGCGCAGCCGGTACTGGAAGGCGTCGCCGCGGAAATACAGATGTTCGTAATCGATCGGCGCGCCGGCCTCGTCGTGCGTCAGGCGCTCGATGCGCAGCACCGGGCTGCCGTCTTCCACGCGCAGCGCCTCGACGATGTCGTCGTCGGCGAGGATCGCGTCGATCGACAGGTCGGCATGGCCGAGCGGCACGCCGCAGTCGTTCTCCAGGATCAGGAAGATGTCGCGCGTGACGAGGTCGGCGCCGGCCAGGCGCTTGCCGAGCGCCTCCGGCACCCAGGTGATCTCGAGCGAGACCGGCTCGCGGTTGAGCAGGCGCACGCGGTGGATCTCGGCCACGCTGGCGCCCTCGGGCAGGTTCAGCCTGGCGGCCACGTGGCGATCGGCCTTGACGATGCCGAAGTTGCGCAGCTGGTTCACGATCTCGTAGCCCATCGACGACATCGCCTCGGCGAAGCCCTGCAGCGAGGCGACGTTCTGGAAGGCCTTCGGTTTCGACACGAAGGTGCCCTTGCCGTGCAGGCGGAACACCAGGCCTTCCTTCTGCAGATCGCCGAGCGCCTGGCGCACGGTGATGCGGCTCACGCCGTACATCGCGCACAGTTCGCTTTCGGACGGCATGCGGCTGTGGGGCGGGTAGCTGCCGTCGAGGATGCGAGAGCGCAGCGTGTCCTTGATCTGTTCGTAGAGCGGCTGCGGGGACAGCGGCACCAGGTTGGTTTTCGACATGGTCAACTTGTCATGACAAGACATGACGAGTGTAGGGAGCGTCGAATCCCCGCCAAACTAATCAATTCAGATATCGATTCCCGGTTTGGCGGGGATGGTGCTGGAGCGCTGGAATCGCGCTTATCGCGTCGGAAGGAAGGTCGGCATCAACGCGCGGCGGCTTCGGGCTGCCGGCGATAAGCCGCGCCCGCATGAGCTGCCGGCAGCGTGGCCGAGCCGCCGAACAGCTTCTCGCGCAGCGTGCCCTCGGCATAGGCGGTCTTGTAGCGGCCGCGCGCCTGCAGCTCGGGGATCACCAGCTCGATGAAATCCTCGTAGCTTTCCGGCGTGACCGTGCGCGCCAGGTTGAAGCCGTCGATATCGGTCTCGTCGATCCAGCCGATCAGCGCGTCGGCCACCTGCGAGGCGTCGCCGACGATGGTCGCGTAGCGCCCGCCCAGCGCCATCTGGCCGAGCAGGTCGCGCACCGTGAAATCGGGCCGGCCGTCGGTGACGCGCTGCACCGAGGATTCGATGCCGCGCGGTTTTTTCGTGCCGTCCGGTGCGATCACGTCGTCGAGATCGAAGCGCGAATAATCGATGCCGCTGCCGGCCGCGAAATGCGCGAGGCCGGCCTCGGGGCTGGCGTGGCGCGCGTACTCGGCGAACTTCTCGCGCGCCTCGGCCTCGGTGCGCCCGACGATCACCGTCACGCCCATGAAGATCCTCAAGTTCGCCGGATCGCGCCCGGCCTCGGCCGCCTGGCGGCGCAGCTCGGCCACCAGCTTGCGCGTGCCGGCGCGGCTGCCGCTCGACACGAACACGCATTCGGCATGGCGCGCCGCGAACTGCTGGCCGCGCCCCGAGGAGCCGGCCTGGAACAGCACCGGCGTGCGCTGCGGCGAGGGTTCGGCGAGGTGGTAGCCGTCGACCTCGTAGAAGCGGCCGCGATGGCGGATGCGGTGCACCTTGGCCGGATCGGCGAACACGCGCGCCTCGCGGTCGCGGCGCACCGCGCCATCCTCCCAGCTGCCTTCCCACAGCTTGTAGGCCACTTCCAGGTACTCGTCGGCGCGGTCGTAGCGCTCGTCGTGCTCGATCTGGCCGGCCAGGCCCATCGCGCGCGCCGCGCTGTCGAGGTAGCCCGTCACGATGTTCCAGCCGATCCGGCCGCCGCTCAGGTGGTCGAGCGTCGAGAAGCGCCGGGCCAGCAGGTAGGGCGCCTCGTAGGTCAGGTTCACGGTGATGCCGAAGCCGAGGTGTTGCGTGGCGGCGGCCATCGCCGAGACCAGCATCATCGGGTCGTTGACGGGCAACTGGATCGACTCGCGCAGCGTCAGGTCGAGCGACTGGCCATAGACGTCGTAGACGCCGACGATATCGGCGATGAACAGCCCGTCGAACAGGCCGCGTTCGAGCAGGCGGGCGAGGTCGGTCCAGTAGGCGAGCGAGCGGTAGTCGGTGGAACGATCGCGCGGATGCGTCCACAGACCATGGTTGATGTGGCCGACGCAGTTCATGTTGAACGCGTTCAGGCGGATCGGCTTTCCTGTCATCGTCGAGGGGCGCGCCCGGGCGGGTTGGTCGAAACCAGCTAGGCTCGCATGGTGCGCGCGCGTTCCCAACCAAGGAATCCGGATTTGCTTCGCAGCGATTCGACGATAGCGGCCTCGGCGCGGGCGGTGGTTGCGCTCGCGCCTCAGCGCCAGCGCGCGGCCGAGAACGGCGCCAGATCGATCGAGGGGCGCTCGCCCGACAGCAGTTGCGCGACCAGGCGGCCGGTCGGCGCGCCGGCGGTCAGGCCGATATGGCCATGGCCGAAGGCGTACACGGCGTTCTCGAAGCGCGCGGCGCGGCCGATCACCGGCAGGGAATCGGGCGTGCTGGGGCGGCGGCCCATCCAGCGCAGCTCGGCCTGCCCGGCCGCCTGCTCGGGGGCCGCGCCGAGCGCCGGGTACATGCGCCGCAACTGGCGCGCCAGCAGCGTGCAGCGGCGCCAGTCGGGCGGCGCGTCGAGCCCGGCGAACTCCACCGTGCCGGCGCAGCGCACGCGCCCGGCCATCGGCGTGCTGAAGATCTTCGCCTCGGACCACAGCGTCGGGATGCGCGGGCCGACCGCCGCTCGCGGCACCTCCAGGTGGTAGCCGCGCTCGGTGTCGAGCATCACGCGATCGCCGAGCCGGGCCGCGAGGCGCGCCGACCAGGCGCCCAGCGCCACCACCGCGCCCTTCACCTCGAAGGTGCCGGCGCTGGTGGCGACGCCGGTGAGCCGGGCGCCGTTGTCGATCACGCCGAGCACCTGCGCGTCGACGATCCTGCCGCCGCGTGCGAGCAGGTCGCGCTTGAGGCCCTCGACGAAGGCGCCGGGGTCGCTCAGGTGCCCGGTTTCGCGGATCAGCCGCGCGCGCAGGAAGCCGTCGGCAAGATCGGGCTCCAGCTCGCGCAGCGCCGCGCGCGGCACCTCCTCGACGGCGATGCCGTTCGCTTCCCGCAGGGACATCGCGTAGGCATCGCCGGCATGGCCTTGCTCGCTGGTGTAGGCGACCAGGTGGCCGCGTTGCTCGAACAGTTCGCCCAGCCCGGCTTCGGCGGCCAGCGCGCGGTAGGCCTCGACGCTGCCGGCGATCAGCCCGCGCAGGGCGCCGGCCTGGGCGGCCACGCGCTCGGGCGTGCCTGCCGCCACGAAGCGCGTGAGCCAGGGCAGCAGGCGCGGCAGGTAGCGCCAGCGCAGCACCAGCGGGCCTTCCGGATCGAGCAGCCAATGCGGCACATGGCGCAGCACGCCCGGCATCGCGACCGGCACGATCGAGGAGCCGTTCAGGCAGCCGGCATTGCCGAACGAGGCGGCCGCGCGCGGGTCGCCGCGATCGATCAGCAGCACCTCGTGGCCGGCGCGACGCAGGTAGGCGGCGGCACAACTGCCGATGATGCCGCCGCCGAGCACGGCGACGGGAAGCGAGGAAGCGGACATGCGCGGAAAAACCGATGAGGAAACGAGCCGGCGGCCATCGTGACATGACAAAAAGCTGACGGCCAGCATCGGCCGGAATCTGCCGGCTTCGGGCGTTTGCGGCGGGCTTCGGCCGGCCCGGCCCCGGGTGGGCGCGAGCGATGCCATACTGGGCGCCCGTCCCCGTTTCCCAAGGAGTGTGCGCGTGAGCGATCCCATTCATCGCGAGCTGAGTGTCGACGGCGTTCGCCTTCATCTGGTCGAACAAGGCGAGGGCCCGGCCGTCCTGCTCTGCCATGGCTACCCCGAGTGCTGGTATTCCTGGCGCCACCAGTTGCCGGCGCTGGCCGCGGCCGGCTACCGGGCGATCGCGCTCGACATGCGCGGCTACGGCGAGAGCGACAGCCCGCCCGGGATCGAGGACTACACCGTGCTGCGCCTGGTCGGCGACCTGGTGGGCGTGCTCGATGCGCTGGGCATCGAATCGGCGGTGGTGGCCGGGCACGACTGGGGCGCGGTGGTGGCCTGGCATGCCGCGCTGCTGCGAGCCGATCGCTTCCCGGCCGTGATCGCGCTGAGCGTGCCCTTCATCCCGCGCGGCCAGGTCAGCACCTCGCGCAAGCTGCCGGAGACGGAGCACGAGGTGTTCTACCAGCTCTATTTCCAGGAGCCCGGCGTGGCCGAGGCCGACTACGAGCGCGATACGCGCGGCTATCTGCGCGGCCTGCTGTTCGCCACCAGCGGGGACATGCCGCCGCCGGCCGAAGGCGAGCCGCCGCGCCGGCCGGGCATGGTGCCGCGCACGGGCCGGCTGCCGTATTCGGGGCCGGCGGTGCTGCCGGCCTGGCTCGGCGAGGCGGATGTCGACGTCTACACGGCCGCCTTCGCGCGCAACGGCTTTCGCGGCCCGCTGAACTGGTACCGCAATATCGAGCGCAACTGGCAGACGCTGGCTGCCTTCGAGGGGCGCAAGGTGGAGGTGCCGGCGCTTTATATCGCCGGCGAGCGCGACCTGGTGCTGGCTTTCAAGGGCAATTCTGCCTTGCTGGAGGCGCAGGCGCGGTGGGTGCCGCGCCTGGCGCGCACGGTGCGCCTGCCTGGTTGCGGGCATTGGACCCAGCAGGAGCGGCCCGCCGAGGTCAATCGCGAGATGCTGGCCTTCCTGGGCGAGGTGGGCTGGGGGCGGGGTTGAGCCTGGGCTTGGCGATGCCCGGCGCGCGCCTGTTCACGGCATGAAGCGCGAAACGGCGGCGCTGGGCATGTCAGCGGCTTTATAGCGGAATCGCCTCGCCATAGGCGCGCAGGTCGGCATGCTCGCGCAGCAGTTGCTCGTACAAGCCCTGGAAGCCCAGCCAGGCCACGTAATCGGACGCGAGATGGCGGCGGATGCCGCGTGCCTCCTCGTCGCCCAGCATCTCGATCGGGCCGGCCGCCTCGGCCAGCAGCTGCACCTGCGCGCAGCGCTCCATCGCGATGAAGCGGTAGACGGCCGAATCCACGCTCGAGCCGATCGTCAGCAGCCCGTGGTTGAGCAGGATCGCGGCCTTGCAGTCGCCCATGGCCTGCGCGATGCGCCGGCCCTCGTCGGTGGCGAGCACCACCACGTCGCCGCGAAACACCACGTGGTTCTCGAAGAACAGGCAGGCTTCCTGGTTGATCGGCGCGAGCAGCCGCTCGCGCGCGGCGAAGGCGCGGCCGTAGGTGGTATGCGTGTGCACGGCGGCCACCGCCGAGGCGATGGTGCCGTGGATGCCGCAATGGATCGCCACCGCGGCCGCGTTGACGGGGCCGTCGCCGTGATGGACCCGGCCGTCGTCGTCGATGCAGATCAGGTCGTCGGGGTGGACCGTCGAGAAGTGCTGCGCGTAGCGGTTGACCCAATAACGATCGTGATGCTCGGGGTCGCGCGCCGTGACGTGGCCGGCGATGCCCTCGGTCAGCCCGAAGCGCGCCAGCAGCCGATACGCGGCGGCCAGCTTGAGCTTGCGGTGGCGGCGCTCGGCCTCGATCGTCGAATAGGTATGCGGAACCGGCAGGGCGCCGCCGATCGGGGTGGGGATCTGGTAGTCGTTCGGGTCCGCTGCTGTCATGCGAGGCCTTCGGGGAATGGGGAGGATGGGGCGGCGGGCGTCACTGGCCCTCGATGGATGCATTCTCCGGCGCCGCGCTCGCCAGCGTAAAGCGACGATTGGGCAAGCTCGTGTGAGCTTTTTTCACAGGCGCCGGCGCAGTCATGCCGAAGCGTCACAGGCTGGTGACTTTTCGTGGATTGCCATGGAAATTCGGCCGGTGCTAAATGGCATCGACGCGGCAGGGCCAGCCCCGAGCCGCGCGACGCGCCCGCTCCCGGCGTGCGCCCGCCTGCCCACCGACCCAGCCACCGGACCCGCCCATGGCCGCTACCCACGACACGCAGCCCGCGCTGCCGCCCGACCTGATGAAACGCATCGCGTGGCGGATCGGCCCGCTGATGGTGCTGATGTACGTCGCCAACCAGCTCGATCGCGCCAACGTCGGCTACGCGGCGCTGACCATGAACGCCGAGCTCGGCATGAGCGCGGCGCAATACGGGCTGTCGGCCAGCCTGTTCTTCCTCGGCTACATCCTCTGCGAGGTGCCGAGCAACCTGTTCATGCATCGCTACGGCGCGCGCCGCTGGATGACGCGCATCCTGCTGAGCTGGGGCCTGCTGTCCTCGCTCACCAGCTTCGTGCCGAACGCGCACTGGCTCTACGCGGCACGCTTCCTGCTCGGCGCCTTCGAGGCCGGGCTCTATCCGGGCATGGTCTATTACCTGACCTTGTGGATGCCGGCGCGCAACCGCGTCTGGATGATGTCGCTGTTCACCATGTCGATCCCGCTCACGGGCATGCTCGGCGCGCCGGTGTCGACCTGGATCATGGAGCACGCGAGCGTGTTCGGCATCACCGGCTGGCGCGCCATGATCCTGCTGGAGGGCGTGCCGGCGATGCTGCTCGGCGTGGTGGCCTGGTTCTGGCTGCCCGACGGCCCGCATGCCTGGCGCGGGCTCGGCGAGGCCGACCACGCCCGCCTGCGCGCGGCGCTGGCGGCCGAACAGGAAAGCGCGGCCGCGACGGTGCAGCCCGACAGCGCGCGCAAGGCGCTCGGCAATCCGAAGGTCTGGGCGCTGGGCCTGGTCTATTTCGGCATCAACTCGGGAATCATCGGACTCCTGTATTTCCTCCCCCAGGTGGTGAAGACCTTCAGCGGCAGCGCTCACCTCTCGCTCACGCAGATCGGCCTGATCTCGGCCGTGCCGTTCGCGGTGGCGGTGGTGGGCGTGCTGGCCTGGGGCCGCCTGGTATCGCGCCGGCGCGTGCATGCCGGCCATGTGGCGGGGCCCTTGATGCTGTCGGCGGTGACGCTGGCCAGCGCGCTGTACCTGGGCTCGCCGCTGGCGACGGTGGCCGTGCTCGCGGTTGGCACCACCGCCTGCTTCTGCAGCATCTCGACCTTCTGGCAGTTGCCCACGCGCATCCTCACCGATCGCGCGGCGGCGGCCGGCATCGCGCTGATCACCAGCATCGGCGTGTCCTCGGGCTTTCTGATGCCGTATTTCATCGGCTGGGTGCGCGACACGACCGGCACCTTCCGGCTCGCCTTCATCGCCATCGCGGTGGCGATGACGATCGGCTCGGCGCTGGCCATCGTGCTCGATCGACCGAAGCGGCGCGCCTTCGAAGGAAGCATGGCGCTAAAATGAGGCTCGATTTTCCGGAGGACGAGCCGTGTCGCTGCGTCGAGGCATTCCCAGTCTGACCGCCTTGCAGGCCTTCGAGGCATCGGCGCGGCACCAGAGTTTCTCGAAGGCCGCCGCCGAGTTGCAGCTCACGCATGGCGCGATCTGCAAGAAGGTCAACGAGCTGGAGGCCAGCCTCGGCGTGGAGCTGTTCCGGCGCGTCAGCCAGCGGCTGGTGCTGACCGAGGCCGGCGCCGATTATGCCCACCGTATCCGCCTGCATCTCGAGCAGATCCGCCAGGACACCCAGCAGTTGCTCGCGCAAGGCGAGCGCTCCACGCTGCGCGTGGCGGTGGGCGTGACCTTCGGCGCGCAATGGCTGGTGCCGCGGCTGCCGCGCTTTCACGCGCGCCACGCCAATATCCAGCTACGCCTGACCGGCCGCGATCAGGCGACCTATTTCCAGGATCTCAATTTCGACGCCGCGATCCACTTCGAGAAGACCTTGTTGCCGGGCCTGGCCGGTCGCGTGCTGATCGCCGACGACGAGCTCTGGATCGTGGCCGCGCCGGGCCGCGTCGAGGGTGCCGATCCGGCCCGGATCGCCGCGATGCCGTGGATTCATGCGCGCGACCTGCCCGGCGCCTGGATGAACTGGGCCGAGGCCGCCGCGACGCCGCGCGCGGAGCCGCATGGCGGCGATCATTTCTTCGACTTCTTCATCATGGCGATCCATGCCGCCGTGGCCGGGCTCGGGCTGGCCTTGCTGCCGCGCCTATTGATCGAAACCGAGCTGAGGGAAGGGCGGCTGGTGCGCGTCGGCGATTATGCGACGGTCAATGCCCAGAAAACCTATCTGCTGTATCCGGAGCAGAAACAGGATTCGGCGCCGCTCGTCACCTTCGCCGGCTGGCTCGAAGGGGAAATGGCGGAATATCGCGCCTCGCGGGATGCCGCTCGATAGTTGAGCGCGATTCATTGTGTTATGAATCGATGTCGACGATATTAAGCATGGAAACGCAGTTTCCATTCCCGAATGGAGACAATCGGTATCAATCGGTGGAATAACAAAACATCCTCAAACAAGCTCAAGAAAACCTGAATAATTCTTAGCGCCGACTCTCGCCATTTATTTCAATTCCAGTACTGAAAATTCTTGTAATCGCGCTGGACAAACTTGTGAGGTCCGGCCGGCAAGGCCTTGGCGCCTAACTGCGGGGCTTGCCGCGGCACGGCAAAATAAAGCAGACACCTCTCCCAAACACGCGCGCTCGTTTGCATAATCGATTCGATCGAATCGATTGTATTGACAGTTCGAATTTGTCACTGTTGAATGCGTCGCTAACGAAAATATGAGAGGGCAAACCATGGTCGCGATGCATTCATTTCGTCCGTATCACGCGGACTGAGGTGGCATTGGAAAACCGCGCCGTGATTCCATCGCGCATTCACTCGCCGATCCGATTTTGCGGAACGGCGCGCGAACGTGTCCTTGCGCGCGGCTTTTCTTCCCGCGATCCCATCCATTCCCCTGCCAGTCATCCGCCCGTATTGCCGTGGTCGGCCGATCGAGCCAACCACGGCATGCGCTCGTACGCGCCGATCAGGCGCGCTTCCGTTTCGCAGGACGCATCCCTATGAACGCAGGTATTCCCCACGCAGTCCGTGCCGCCGATCCGGGCGAGCCGTCCGGTTCCAAGGCCGCGGACGCAAACGTTTCCTTCCAGCGCATCGACCATATCGCGCTCGCGGTGAAAGATCTCGAGGAGGGCGTGCGGCTGTTCCGCGACGTGCTCGGTTTCGAGCTGAAGCAGCGCCGCCATATCAAGGGCGCGCGCACCGGCATGGTGTCCGCCGAGATGGAGCTGAACGGCATTCGTTTCGTGCTGTGCCAGGGCACCGAGCCCGAATCGCAGGTCTCGAAGCTGGTCGAGCACCATGGCGTCGGCATCGCGCATATCGCGATGGCCGTCGAGGACGTGGAGACGGCCGTCGATTCGCTGAAGTCGCGCGGGCTCGGCTTCGACACCAAGGTGATCAAGGGCAGCGGGCTGACCCAGGCGTTTTCCTCGCGCTGCCACAACACCGGCATGAGCTTCGAGCTGATCCATCGCTCCGGCGAGGAAGGTTTTCTCGAGGACAACGTGCAGGACCTGTTCGACCAGCTCGAGCAATCCGGCAAGTACTGAAAACGACTGAATAGCGATCTAACCGGCACCGCCGGTCGACGCGCAGCGGCCAGGCTTTCCAGCCTGGCTCTGCGCGGCGCCTGTGTGCGTCCGCTGTTCCCGGCGACGGGATTATTGCAAGGATTTCATCATGGGTCGATTCCAGATCCGGCGCCGCGCGCTGGACCATTGCCCTGACGTGCTGGACCTGTTCGAGCGCGTGTTCCTGCCATCGCGCGGCAAGTTCCTGTTCGAAAGCAGCGTGGTGACGCCGGGTTTCTCGCGCTTCAGCTTCATGGGCGATGCCGGTGGCCCGCTCGGCGAAACCCTCAGCTACGACCAGCATGAGCGGCGCCTGAGCCTGCGGCGCGGCGAGCATGGCGAGACGCTGCGGGTCGAGAGCCTGTTCGACTGGCTCAAGGCCAGGCTCGCGACCATGGCCGTGGACGCGGACGACGAGCTGCCCTTCGATTTCAATCTCGGTTATGCCGGCGTGCTCGGTTACGAGCTGAAGGGCGAGACGGGCGGCACGCGGGCCTGGCGCTCGGACACGCACGATGCGGCTTTCGTGTTCGCCACGCGGCTGGTCGCGATCGATCATCGCGACGCCCGGACCTGGCTGCTGCATCTGGTCGACGGGGACGACGCGCAAGGCGAGCGTGAAGCCGAAGCCTGGTTCGACGGCGTGGAAGCGCAGTTGCGGGCGTCGGCGCTGACGGTGTCGGCGGCCCGTGCCGAAGCACCGCCGCGTCGCAGGCTGTCGCTGGCCGAGGTCGAGAACTGGATTGCCCGGCATGCCGTGATGCGCCACGACCGGGCCAGCTATATCGCGAAGATTCGCGAGGCGCTGATCGAGATCGTCAACGGCGAGAGCTACGAGATCTGCCTCACCAACCTGATCACCTTCGCCTTCGACCGCTCGCCGTTCGATCTCTATCGCGTGCTGCGCGAGCTTTCGCCGGCGCCGCATGCGGCCTATTTCGAGGTGGATGGCTTCGCGCACGTGGGTGCCTCGCCGGAGCGCTTCCTCAGCGTCGATCGCCATGGGCGCGCCGAGGCCAAGCCGATCAAGGGCACGCGCCCGCGCGGCGGCAGCGCCGAGGAGGATGCGGCGCTGATCGCCGACCTGCGCGGCAGCGAGAAGGACCGCGCCGAGAACCTGATGATCGTCGACCTGCTGCGCAACGACCTGGGGCAGGTCAGCCGGATCGGATCGGTGCATGTGCCCAAGCTGTTCGACGTCGAGAGCTACTCGCACGTCCATCAACTGGTGTCGACCATACGCGGCGAACTCAAGCCCGGGGTGTCCTCGGTCGACTGCATCCGTGCCGCGTTCCCCGGCGGCTCGATGACGGGCGCACCGAAGAAACGCACCATGGACATCATCGACCGGCTCGAGGAAGGTCCGCGCGGCATCTATTCCGGTTCGCTCGGCTGGTTCGGGCTGTCGGGCGCCTGCGATTTCAACATCGTGATCCGCTCGGTGACGATCAGCGAGGGCGTGGCCCGGCTCGGCGTGGGCGGCGCGATCACGGCGCTGTCCGATCCGATCGAGGAGTTCGAGGAAACCATCGTGAAGGCGCGCGGCGTGGCGGAAGCCTTGCGCCGTCTGGAGGCGGGGGCGATCGACGGCGAGGCTTCGGCGCCCCCGGCAAGCCGGCCCGAACGCGAGACGGCACGAGAGCACGACAGCGCAAGCACGGCAACGGAATAAGGGCGCGCGCGGCGCGCCATTCGGCAAACGAGATTCGCGATCGGGGCCGCGCTCGCGCTGAACGCAGCGGGACCTGTCGCAACAAGGAGTGTGTTGTGAACAAGATTGTCCCGCAAGGCGATAGCCATCCGCTGACGGCCGAACAAGCGCAACTGCTGGCGCAGTGGAATGCAACGGCGACGGATTATCCGGGCGAGAGCCGCGTTCATGAGTTGTTCGAGCAGCGGGTTGCCGCGCATCCGGAAGCGGTTGCGGTGGTGGAGGGTGGCGTTTCGGTCAGCTATGGCGAGCTGAATGCTCGCGCTAATCGTCTGGCGCATCGGCTGATCGGGCTTGGCGTGCGCGCGGGGGATCACGTAGCCATCTGCGTCGAGCGCAGCGCGGCGGCGGTGGCGGGGTTCCTGGCGATTCTCAAGGCGGGCGGCGCTTATGTGCCGCTCGATCCGGATTACCCGGAAGAGCGGCTGCGCTTCATGCTGGAGGACAGCGCGCCGGTGGCGGTGCTGCTGCAAGCTGATTTGCGCGATCGTCTGGATACGGGCGAATTGCCGGTGCTGGATCCTTCG
This sequence comes from Burkholderia sp. Ax-1720, assembly GCF_011753035.1. Taxonomy (NCBI): domain Bacteria; kingdom Pseudomonadati; phylum Pseudomonadota; class Betaproteobacteria; order Burkholderiales; family Burkholderiaceae; genus Burkholderia; species Burkholderia sp. Ax-1720. Next base: position 14,561 of record NZ_VWWK01000096.1, read on the forward strand.
GCCGAGGCGATTCAGGATTTGCCGGATCACGATCCGGTTGTTGCCGGGTTGGATTCACGCAGCCTGGCTTATGTGATCTACACCTCGGGCTCGACGGGCACGCCAAAGGGCGTGATGGTCGAGCATCGGTCGATTGCCAGGCTGGTGATCAAGAACGGCTATGCCGATATCGGCGCCGATGATCGCGTGGCGTTTGCCGCGAACACGGCGTTCGACGCGGCAACCTTTGAAATCTGGGCGCCCTTGCTCAACGGCGGGCGGCTGGTCGTGATCGATCGGGCGACGCTGCTGGCGCCGGCACGCTTTGCCGACGCGCTGGAGCGCGAACAAGTCAGCGTGCTGTGGTTGACGGTGGGTCTGTTCAACCAATATGCGAAGCCGCTGGCCAAGCAGTTCGCCGGCTTGCGTTACCTGATTACCGGCGGCGATGCGCTCGATCCGAAGGTGATGGCGGGCGTGTTGCGCGATGGCGCGCCGCGGAACCTGCTGAACGGTTATGGGCCGACCGAAACCACGACATTCGCGACGACTTACCGAATTGAATCCATCGCCAGCAACGCTCATTCCGTGCCTATCGGTCGCCCGATCGGCAATACGAGCACCTACATCCTCGACGAGCACGGACAACCTGTGCCGCCAGGCGTAGCAGGCGAGTTGTACATCGGTGGCGCGGGCGTGGCGCGTGGCTACCTGAATCGTCCCGATCTGACCGCTGAGCGCTTCATTGAGGACCGATTCAGCGATGAACCCGACGCGAGGCTGTATCGCACGGGCGATCTTGCTCGGTATCTGCCGGACGGCAATATCGAATACCTGGGCCGAAACGACGACCAGGTGAAGATTCGCGGTTTCCGTATTGAGTTGGGCGAAATCTCGGCGCGACTGGCTTCGCACGAGGCGATACACGAGGCGGTGGTGCTGGCGTTGCCGAACAGCGCCGGCGACAGACAACTAGTGGCGTATTACACGTTGCATGACGCCCAGGCACCGGTCACAAGCGAGCAGTTGCGCACGCATCTGATTGCGACGCTGCCTGAATACATGATCCCGGCCGCCTACGTGGCATTGGACATACTGCCGTTGACACCAAACGGCAAGATCGACCGCCGCGCCTTGCCCGCGCCGGACGAATCGGCCTATGCGCGCCGCGACTACGCAGCCCCCGAAGGCGCGCTGGAAAGCGAACTGGCGACGATCTGGCAGGACGTGCTCGGCTGCGAGCGAGTCGGCCGTCACGACAATTTCTTCGAACTGGGCGGCCATTCGCTGCTGGCGGTGACGCTGATCGAGCGGATGCGCCAAGCCGGCATATCGGCGGAAGTTCGCGTGCTGTTCAGCCAGCCGACGATCGCCGCACTGGCCGCTGCACAGGATGAACACGCCTCGGCAGCCGTGGAGGTTCCGCCGAACGCCATCCCGCACGACGCGGAGCACCTCGATCCCTCGATGCTGAGCCTGATCGAGCTGGACCAGCAAGAGATCGACGCCATCGTCGCTCGAGTGCCGGGCGGCGCCGCCAACATCCAGGACATCTATCCGCTCGCGCCCTTGCAGGAAGGCATCCTGTACCACCACATGAACGGCGCCGCCAGCGACCCTTACGTCCTGACGGCGGCGCTCACCATCGACACGCGCGAGCGGCTCGACGGCTTCATCGCGGCCCTGCGCGAGGTGATCGCCCGCCACGATATCCTGCGCACGGCGGTATTGTGGGACCACTTGCGCGAGCCCGTGCAAGTGGTCCTGCGCGAAGCTGTCTTGCCGATCGAGGAACTCGCGCTGTCGCCCGACGACGGCGCGATAGCCGCGCAACTGGCGGCGCGCGTCGATCCGCGCCGCTATCGGCTCGATGTTCGCGAGGCGCCGATGATGCGCCTACACATCGCGCGCGACGACGTCCAAGATCAGTGGCAGGTGCAATGGGTCTTCCATCACCTGATGATGGATCACACGGCACTCGAGCAGGTGCGCCACGAAATCATGGCGATCCTGGGTGGGCACCGCGAGGCGCTGCCGGCGCCGTTGCCGTTCCGCAACCTGGTGGCGCAAGCGCGCCTCGGCGTGAGCCAGGCCGAGCACGAGGCTTATTTCCGCGAACGTCTCGGCGACCTGGACGAACCGACGCTGCCTTACGGGCTGGCCGACGTTCAAGGCGACGGCAACGGCATCGCCGAGGTGCGCCATGCGCTGGCTCCGGTGCTCGGCGAGCAACTGCGCGCGCAGGCACGGCGGCTCGGCGTGAGCGTGGCGAGTCTGTTCCACCTCGCCTGGGCGCAGGTGCTGGGGCGTTTGTCGGGGCGCGAGGACGTGGTGTTCGGCACGGTCCTGTTCGGCCGCATGCAGGCCGGCGAGGGCGCCGACCGCGTGCTCGGCCTGTTCATCAACACCTTGCCGGTGCGCATCCGCCTGCACGACACGAGCGTCGTCGACAGCGTGCGCGACACGCACCAGGCGCTCGCCGGCCTGCTGCATCACGAGCACGCCTCGCTGGCGCTGGCGCAGCGCTGCAGCGGCGTGGCGGCGCCGCATCCGCTGTTCAGCGCCTTGCTGAACTACCGGCATTCGAGCGCCGGCGCGGCCGGCACGGGCAGCCGCGTCGAGCATGGCGTGGCGATGATGCACGAGGAGGAGCGCACCAACTACCCGCTGACGCTGTCGATCGACGACCTCGGCAATGGTTTCGACCTGGTCGTGCAGGCCGATCTGCGGGTGGAAGCCGCCCGCGTGGCCGGCTACCTCGATCGGGCGCTCGATGCCCTGGCGCATGCGCTGGATCGCGCGCCGGCCACCCCGGCGCGCGACCTCGATATCGTGCCGGACGCCGAGCGGGACTTGCTGCGCGGCTGGAACGCCACCGACACGGATTTCCCGCATCGGCAATGCATCCACGCCTTGTTCGAGGAACAGGCGCGGCTCACGCCGGATGCGATCGCCGTCGTGCATCAAGACGAGATCCTGAGCTATCGCGAACTCGACATGCGCGCCAACCGGCTCGCGCATCGCCTGATCGAACTGGGCGTGCGGCCCGACGATCGGGTGGCGAACTGCGTCGCGCGCACGCCGGCGATGATCGTCGGCCTGCTCGCGATCCTGAAGGCCGGCGCGGCCTACCTGCCGCTCGATCCGGCCTATGCCGGCGAGCGGCTCGCCTACATCCTGGCCGACGCCGAACCCGCCTTCGTGCTGGCCGATGCAGCAGGCCGCGCCGCGCTCGGCGAAGCGGCGCTGGACTCGCGCACGGTGCTCGACCCGAACCTGGTGCCGGAAGCGTCCGGGCTCGCTCCTGTCGTGGCTGGCCTGCACTCGCGCCACCTCGCCTACGTGATCTACACCTCGGGCTCGACCGGCCAGCCCAAGGGCGTGATGGTCGAGCATCGCGGTCTGGTCAACCTGACCCGCGCGCACATCGCCCGCTTCGGGATCCTGCCGACCAGCCGCATGATGCAGTTCGCCTCGCCCGGTTTCGACGCGAGCATCTGGGAGATCGCGATGACCTTGTGCGGCGGCGCCGCGCTGCATCTCGCGCCCGACAACGTGCGGCACGACCGTCACGCGCTGTGGCGGCATCTCGAGCGGCAGGCCATCACCCACGTCGTGCTGCCGCCGGCCTTGCTGCAGGACGGCGAGGACCTGCCGCCGCTGACGGTTCCCGCCACCGTGATCCTGGGCGGGGAGGCACCGAGCCCGGTGTTGCTGCGCTCGCTCGCGTCTCGAGGGCCCTTGTTCAACGCCTATGGGCCGACCGAATGCACGGTCTGCGCCACCACCTGGCGATGCCCGGCCGATTTCGACGGCGGCGCGGTGCCGATCGGCGCCCCGGTGGCCAATACGCGGCTTCATCTGCTCGATGCGCGCGGCCGGCCGGTACCGCTCGGCGCGGTGGGCGAACTGTATATCGGCGGAGTCGGGGTGGCGCGTGGGTATCTGAACCGTCCCGAACTGACAGCCGAACGTTTCATCGACGATCCGTTCAGCGACGAACCGGGCGCCCGCCTGTATCGCACCGGCGACCTGGCGCGCTTCCTGCCCGACGGCAACCTGGTGTACCTGGGTCGCAACGATCATCAGGTGAAGATTCGCGGCTTCCGGATCGAGCCCGGCGAGATCGAGGCTCAACTGGTGCTGCATCCTGCCGTGCGCGAAGCGGCCGTGCTGGCGATCGGCGAGGCGAGCGAGCGCAAGCTGGTGGCCTATGTGCTGGCCGATGACGCCGATCGGCAATTGGCCGTTTCGTTGCGCGCGCATCTGTCGGCACGCTTGCCGGACTACATGGTGCCGGCCGCCTTCGTCGCGCTGGATGCCTTCCCGCTGACGCCCAATGGCAAGCTGGACCGCCGCGCGCTGCCGGCGCCCGACGAGGATGCCTTCGCGCGCGAAGCCTACGAGGCGCCGCGAGGCGAGGTCGAAATCGCCGTGGCGGCGATCTGGGGCGAACTGCTCGGCGCGGAACGCGTCGGTCGTCACGATTCATTCTTCGCGCTGGGCGGGCACTCGCTGCTGGCGATGCGATTGATGAGCCGGGTGGCCGCGCTTGGCGCCGAGCTGCCGCTGGCCAGCCTGTTCGCGCAGCCGCGCCTGGCGGATTTCGCGGCCTTGCTGGCCGGGAAATTGAAGGAAGACCAGCCGGCCTTGCCGGCCATCACGCCGATCGAACGTGGTGGCTTGCTGCCGCTGTCGTTTGCCCAGCAGCGTCTGTGGCTGCTCGCGCAGATCGAGAACCTGAGCGCCAGTTATCACATCCCGATCGGCTTGCGCCTTGGCGGCGTGCTCGATGTGAGCGCGTGGCAGCAGGCGCTCGATGCCTTGTTCGCGCGCCACGAGGCGCTGCGTTCGGTATTCGCGAGCGTCGACGGCGAGCCGAAAGTGCGCCTGCTGGCTGCCGATAGCGGTCTGCCGGTGCAGCACCACGACCTGCGCGGGGTGGCCGATGCCGAAGCCGTGCTGGCACGTATCGAGGGCGAGGAGGCGCGTGCGCCGTTCGACCTGGCCGAAGGCCCGCTGATTCGGGGCCGCCTCGTCAGGCTCGCGGACGAGGAACATGTGTTCCTGCTGACGCAGCACCATATCGTCGCCGATGGCTGGTCGCTTGCCGTGCTGTGTCGCGAGCTGGGTGAACTCTATGCATCGTTCCGCGAAGGTCGCGGCAACACGCTGCCGCCGCTGGCGATCCAGTATCCCGACTACGCGGCCTGGCAACGCGAATGGCTGGCCGGCGAGCGTCTGCACCGGCAAGCCGATTACTGGCGCAACGCGCTGGCCGGCGCGCCGGTGCTGCTGGACCTGCCGACCGATCGGCCACGGCCGGAACGTCAATCGTTCGAGGGCGCGCATGTGCCGATCCGGATCGACGCGGCGCTGACCGAGGATTTGCGCCGCCTTGGCGAACGCCATGGCGCGACGCTGTACATGATCGTGCTGGCGGCCTGGAGCGCGGTGCTCTCGCGTCTGTCGGGCCAGGACGAGGTCGTGATCGGATCGCCGAGTGCGAGCCGCACGCGGCAGGAAACCGAGCCCTTGATCGGCTTCTTCGTCAATACGCTGGCATTGCGCCTGGATCTGTCGGGCGAGCCGGATACGGCCGCTTTGCTGGCGCGTGCGCGGCAAGCGGCCCTGGCGGCACAGGATCATCAGGACCTGCCGTTCGAGCAGGTGGTGGAACTGCTCAACCCGCAGCGCAGCCTCGCGCATACGCCGCTGTTCCAGGTGATGTTCGCCTGGCAGAACAACGAGGTCGGCGAATGGCGCTTGCCGGGACTCGACGTTTCCCTGATCGCCCCCGACTACGACACCGCGAAGTTCGACCTGCTGCTCGACCTGTCCGAGCATGAAGGCGGCATGAGGGGAACGCTCGGTTTTGCCTCCGCCTTGTTCGATCGTGAAACGATCGCGCGTCATGCCGGCTACCTGCTGTCGCTGCTGCGCGCGATGGCGGCCGATACGCGTCAGCCGCTGGAGCGCGTCGAGATCCTCGCGCCGGACGAACGCGAGCGCCTGCTCGGCCAATGGAGCGCGACGGCGACGCCGCGCCCTCACGAAAGCGCGGTCCACGAACTGTTCGAGCAACAGGCGCGTCTCACCCCCGACGCGGTCGCGGTGGTGCACGAGGGCGGCCGGCTCGGCTATGCCGAACTCGACGCGCATGCCAATCGCCTGGCGCATCGCTTGATCGAGTTCGGCGTGCATCCCGGCCAACGCGTGGCGATCTGCGTCGAACGCGGTGCCGCGACGGTGGCCGGCATCCTCGCGATCCTGAAGGCCGGTGCGGCCTATGTGCCGATCGATCCCGACCAGCCTGCCGAGCGGCTCGCTTATCTGCTCGACAACTGCGCGCCGGCCGCGATCGTGGCCGAGGCAGCCACGCAGGCACGCGTTGCCGCTTCGCCGGCGCCGTGCCTGTTGCTGTCGCTGGAGAGCGGGGCCGGGCACGCGCCCGCCATGCCGCCCGTCGTGGCGCGTCGTGCCGATGCCGCGGCCTATGTCATCTACACCTCGGGCTCGACGGGCATTCCGAAGGGCGTGGAGATGGGCCACGGCGCGCTGGTGAACATGATTCGCTGGCAGATCGCCCAGCACGCGGACGGCGCAGCGTTCGGGGCGCGCACGCTCCAGCTCGCCGCGCCCAGCTTCGACGTGTCGTTCCAGGAGATTTTCGGCACGCTGTGTTCCGGTGGCGAATTGCATCTGGTCAGGCAGGATCTGCGTCTCGACCTGCCGAGGTTGGCGCGCTACCTGGAGGCGCAGCGGATCGAGCGTCTCTACCTGCCTTACGTGACCTTGCAAGGCTTGGCGGAGACCATGACACGGGACGGCGACGCCGCCGCGGCGTCCTGCGAGGCCTTGCGCGAGGTGATCGTGGCAGGGGAGCAGTTGCGCATCACGCCGGCGATTGCCGCCTGGTTCGCCGGGCAGACGGCTTGCCGGCTGCACAATCATTACGGGCCGACCGAAACGCACGTGGTGACCGCCTATGCGCTGCCGGCCGATGTGTCGACATGGCCGGCGCTGCCGCCGATCGGCCGGCCGATCGACAACACGCGACTCTATCTGCTCGATGCGCACGGCCAGCCGGTGCCGTTCGGCGTGGCGGGCGAGCTGTATATCGGTGGCGCCTGCGTCGCGCGGGGCTATCTGGCGCGGCCCGAGCTGACGGCCGAGCGCTTCCTCGAGGATCCGTTCAGCGAGGAGCCGGGCGCCCGCCTATATCGCACCGGCGACCTGGCGCGCTTCCTGCCCGACGGCAACCTGGTGTACCTGGGTCGTAACGATCATCAGGTGAAGATTCGTGGCTTCCGGATCGAGCCGGGCGAGATCGAGGCTCAACTGGCGCTGCATCCTGCCGTGCGCGAAGCGGCCGTGCTGGCGATCGGCGAGGCGAGCGAGCGCAAGCTGGTCGCCTATGTGGTGGCGACTGCCGGCGGCGAGGAGCGGGGAACCTCTACCTCGCTGGCCGGTGAGTTGCACGCGCATCTGTCTGCACGCCTGCCTGATTACATGGTGCCGGCCGCCTTCGTCGCGCTGGATGCCTTCCCGCTGACGCCCAATGGCAAGCTGGACCGCCGCGCGCTGCCGGCGCCCGACGAGAATGCCTTCGCGCGCGAAGCCTACGAGGCGCCGCGAGGCGAGATCGAAACCGCCGTGGCGGCGATCTGGAGCGAACTGCTCGGCGCCGAGCGTGTCGGCCGTCACGATTCGTTCTTCGCGCTGGGCGGGCACTCGCTGCTGGCGATGCGGTTGATGAGCCGGGTGGCGGCGCTTGGCGCCGAGCTGTCGCTGGCCAGCCTGTTTGCGCATCCGCGCATGGCGGCGTTCGCCGCCGTGGTGGCGCGGCAGCTTCGTGAAGAGCAACGCGCCTTGCCGGCGATCGTGCCGATCGCGCGTGATGGTTTGCTGCCGTCGTCGTTCGCCCAGCAGCGGCTGTGGTTCCTGGCGCAGATCGAGGACGTCAGCGTCAGTTATCACGTGTCGCTGGCGCTTCGTCTTGCGGGCGCGCTCGATATGGGTGCCTGGCAGCGTGCACTCGATGTCCTGTTCGCGCGCCACGAGGCGCTGCGTTCGGTGTTCGTCAGTGTCGAGGGCGAGTTGAAGGTGCGTCTGCTGGCGCCGGATGCCGGCTTGCCGGTGCAGCACCACGACCTGCGCGGGGTGGCCGATGGCGAAGCCGAGCTGGCACGCATCGAAGGCGAGGAAGCGCGTGCGCCGTTCGACCTGGCCGAAGGCCCGCTGATTCGTGGTCGCCTCGTCAGGCTCGCGGACGAGGAACATGTGTTCCTGCTGACGCAGCACCATATCGTCGCCGATGGCTGGTCGCTTGCCGTGCTGGGTCGCGAGCTGGGTGAACTCTATGCATCGTTCCGCGAAGGTCGCGGCAACACGCTGCCGCCGCTGGCGATCCAGTACCCCGACTACGCGGCCTGGCAACGCGAATGGCTGGCCGGCGAGCGTCTGCACCGGCAAGCCGATTACTGGCGCAACGCGCTGGCTGGTGCGCCGGTGCTGCTGGACCTGCCGACCGATCGCCCACGGCCGGAACGTCAATCGTTCGAAGGCGCGCACGTGCCGATCCGGATCGACGCGGCGCTGACAGATGAATTGCGCCGCCTTGGCGAACGCCACGGCGCGACGCTGTACATGATCGTTCTGGCGGCCTGGAGCGCGGTGCTTTCACGCCTGTCGGGCCAGGACGAGGTCGTGATCGGATCGCCGAGCGCGAGCCGCACGCGGGAGGAAACCGAGCCCTTGATCGGCTTCTTCGTCAATACGCTGGCATTGCGCCTGGATCTGTCGGGCGAGCCGGATACGGCCGCTTTGCTGGCGCGTGCGCGCCAAGCGGCCCTGGCGGCACAGGATCATCAGGACCTGCCGTTCGAGCAGGTGGTGGAACTGCTCAACCCGCAGCGCAGCCTCGCGCATACGCCGCTGTTCCAGGCGATCTTCGCCTGGCAGAACAACGAAGTGGCGGATTGGCAACTGCCGGGCCTGCAGGTAACGCCGATCGATCCCGACTACGACACGGTCAAGTTCGATGTCGAACTGAACCTGTTCGAGCAGGACGGCGGCATCACCGGGATGCTCGGCTACGCCAGCGCCTTGTTCGAGCGCGAGACCGCCGGGAGATTCGCGGGCTATCTGTTGTCGCTGCTGCGCGCGATGGCGGCAGACACGAATCAGCCGCTGGATCGCGTCGATATCCTGGCTCCGGCCGAGCGGGAACGCCTGCTGGTGCAGTGGAATGCGACGAGGACGGATTATCCGGGCGAGAGCCGCGTTCATGAGTTGTTCGAGCAGCGGGTTGCCGCGCATCCGGAAGCGGTTGCGGTGGTGGAGGGTGGCGTTTCGGTCAGCTACGGCGAGCTGAATGCTCGCGCGAATCGTCTGGCGCATCAGTTGATCGGGCTTGGCGTGCGTGCTGGAGATCACGTCGCCATCTGCGTCGAGCGCAGCGCGGCGGCGGTGGCGGGGTTCCTGGCGATTCTCAAGGCGGGCGGCGCCTATGTGCCGCTCGATCCGGATTACCCGGAAGAGCGGCTGCGCTTCATGCTGGAGGACAGCGCGCCGGTGGCGGTGCTGCTGCAAGCTGATTTGCGCGATCGTCTGGATACGGGCGAATTGCCGGTGCTGGATCCTTCGGCCGAGGCGATTCAGGATTTGCCGGATCACGATCCGGTTGTTGCCGGGTTGGATTCACGCAGCCTGGCTTATGTGATCTACACCTCGGGCTCGACGGGCACGCCAAAGGGCGTGATGGTCGAGCATCGGTCGATTGCCAGGCTGGTGATCAAGAACGGCTATGCCGATATCGGCGCCGATGATCGCGTGGCGTTTGCCGCGAACACGGCGTTCGACGCGGCAACCTTTGAAATCTGGGCGCCCTTGCTCAACGGCGGGCGGCTGGTCGTGATCGATCGGGCGACGCTGCTGGCGCCGGCACGCTTTGCCGACGCGCTGGAGCGCGAACAAGTCAGCGTGCTGTGGTTGACGGTGGGTCTGTTCAACCAATATGCGAAGCCGCTGGCCAAGCAGTTCGCCGGCTTGCGTTACCTGATTACCGGCGGCGATGCGCTCGATCCGAAGGTGATGGCGGGCGTGTTGCGCGATGGCGCGCCGCGGAACCTGCTGAACGGTTATGGGCCGACCGAAACCACGACATTCGCGACGACTTACCGAATTGAATCCATCGCCAGCAACGCTCATTCCGTGCCTATCGGTCGCCCGATCGGCAATACGAGCACCTACATCCTCGACGAGCACGGACAACCTGTGCCGCCAGGCGTAGCAGGCGAGTTGTACATCGGTGGCGCGGGCGTGGCGCGTGGCTACCTGAATCGTCCCGATCTGACCGCTGAGCGCTTCATTGAGGACCGATTCAGCGATGAACCCGACGCGAGGCTGTATCGCACGGGCGATCTTGCTCGGTATCTGCCGGACGGCAATATCGAATACCTCGGTCGAAACGACGACCAGGTGAAGATTCGCGGTTTCCGTATTGAGTTGGGCGAGATCGCGGCGCGACTGGCTTCGCACGAGGCGATACACGAGGCGGTGGTGCTGGCGTTGCCGAACAGCGCCGGCGACAAGCAATTAGTGGCGTATTACACGCTGCATGCCGCCCAGGCACCGGTCACAAGCGAGCAGTTGCGCACGCATCTGTTGACGACGCTGCCGGAGTACATGATCCCGGCTGCCTATGTGGCATTGGACATACTGCCGTTGACGCCAAACGGCAAGATCGACCGCCGCGCCTTACCTGCGCCTGACGAGTCGGCCTATGCGCGCCGCGACTACGCAGCCCCCGAGGGCGCGCTGGAAACCGAACTGGCGGCGATCTGGCAGGACGTGCTCGGTTGCGAGCGAGTCGGCCGTCACGACAATTTCTTCGAACTGGGCGGCCATTCGCTGCTGGCGGTGACGCTGATCGAGCGCATGCGCCAGGCCGGCATGCGTGCCGACGTTCGCGTGCTGTTCAGCCAGCCGACCGTGGCGGCCTTGGCCCACGCGCAAGAAGAACGCGTATCGCCGGAAGCGGCTGTCCCACTGAACGCGATTCCACGCGACGCAAGGCACATCGCCCCCTCGATGCTGGGCCTGGTCGAACTGGACCAACACGAGATCGACGCCATCGTCGCGCAAGTGCCGGGCGGTGCCGCCAACATCCAGGACATCTACCCGCTCGCGCCGCTGCAAGAGGGGATGCTCTATCACCATCTCGCGCAGCAGGAAGGCGACGCCTATCTGCTGCAACTGCGTCTGGCCTTCGACAGCCGCGAGCGACTCGGGCGTTTCGTCGAAGCCTTGCAGGCCGTGATCGCGCGTCACGACACGCTGCGCACCAGCATCGCCTGGGACGGTCTGCGTGATCCCGTCCAGGTGGTCTGGCGCGAAGCGACGCTGCCGGCCACCGAGCTGGCGATCGATGCCGATTCGGGCGACGTGGCGAGCCAGTTGCCGCAGCGCCTCGACCCGCGCCACCTTCGCCTCGATCTGCGCCAGGCACCGCCGATGGCCGTGCATTACGCCCGGGACACGCGCAACGAGCGCTGGGTGATGGCACTGATGTTCCACCACATCGCACTCGACCACACCGGCCTCGAAGTCATGCTGGCCGAGGTCATGGCGCTACTGGACGACCGCCAGGCGCCTTTGCCGCCGGCCGCGCCTTTCCGCCACTACGTGGCGCAGGCACGACAAGCGGCCCGAGAAGGCCGCAGCGAAGCCTTCTTCCGCACCATGCTCGGCGACGTGGACGAGCCGACCCTGCCTTATGGGCTTTCCGAGATCAACGGCGAGGCGGACCGGCGGGGCGTCGCGACGCTGACCTCGCAGCGGCAGCTTGCGCCCGAACTCTCCACGCGGCTGCGCGCACAGGCGCGCCGGCTCGGCGTGAGCGTGGCGAGCCTGTTCCATCTCGCCTGGGGGCATGTGGTCGGCAAGCTGGCCGGCCGCGAGGATGTGGTGTTCGGCACGGTGCTGATGGGCCGCTGGCAGGGCGGCGAAGGTGTCGAGCAGGCGCTCGGCCTGTTTATCAATACCTTGCCGGTGCGGGTCGGCCTGGGCGAGGTGGGGGTGAACGAGGCAGTGCTGCGCACGCATCGCAGCGTCGCCGACCTGGTGGCGCACGAGCATGCCTCGCTGGTTTCGGCGCAACGTTGCAGCGGGGTGGCGGCGCCATTGCCGCTGTTCAGCGCGCTGCTGAACTATCGGCACAGCGCCGAGCCGGATGCTTCTGCCACGCCCGGCTGGCAGGGCATCGAGGTGCTCGACAGCGAGGAGCGCACCAATTATCCGTGCTCGCTGAACGTCGACGATCTCGGCGACGGTTTCCGCCTGACGGCTCAGGTGATCGAGCCTTATGACGCGACGCGTCTGGCCGCTTATGTCCATCGAGGGCTCGAAAGCCTGGTGGACGCGCTGGAGCAGGCGCCCGGCACGCCGATGCGCGATCTGGCGTGGCTGCCCGCGAGCGAGCAGGCGCAATTGCGGACCATCTGGAATCTCGACGAAGCCAGTCATGTGCAGGAGGGCACGCTGCATGGCTGCTTCGAGGCGCAGGCCGCGCTCATGCCGGAGGTGATCGCGGTCGAGTTCGAGAGCGAGCGCCTGAGCTACGGCGAACTCAATGCGCGGGCGAATCGCCTGGCGCATCGGCTGATCGCGGCGGGCGTGAGCAAGGACGATCGCGTCG
>NZ_VWWK01000097.1:0-27004 GCF_011753035.1 Burkholderia sp. Ax-1720
CCCGCGCCGCGCAGGTCCGCGAGGCGGAGCCGGCCGGCTCGCAAGCCGTCCCGGCAGCCGCCGCCAAGCCGGCCGCGCGCGCCGCGAATCTCTCGAATCCCGCCAGCGCCGCGATCGCCGACGAGATCAACGCGCGCATCGAGCGCATCGTCAACGAGACCGTGATGAACGAGCTCAGCGCGATGCGCGGCATGATGGAGGAGCAGTTCGCCGGCCTGGTATGGGGCGATCGCCAGCGCCGCAGCCCGCTGCACGGCGCGCTGACCAAGCGCCTGTTTTCGGCCGGCTTCTCGGCCCAGCTGGTGCGCACCGTGGTCGACAACCTGCCGGCCGAGCTGGCCGAGGGCAGCTTCGACGGCGCCTGCGACTGGGCCGAATCGGTGCTGGCCGGCAACCTGCCGGTGCTCGACAGCGAGGATGCGCTGATGGAGCGCGGCGGCGTGTTCGCGCTGATGGGCCCCACCGGGGTCGGCAAGACCACCACCACCGCCAAGCTCGCGGCGCGCTGCGTGATGCGCTTCGGCGCCAGCAAGGTGGCGCTGCTGACCACCGACAGCTACCGGATCGGCGGCCACGAGCAACTGCGCATCTTCGGCCGCATCCTCGGCGTGCCGGTGCATGCGGTGAAGGACGGCGGCGACCTGCAGCTCGCGCTCTCCGAGCTGCGCAACAAGCACATCGTGCTGATCGACACGATCGGCATGAGCCAGCGCGACCGTACCGTGTCCGACCAGATCGCCATGCTGCAGGGCGCCGACACGCCGGTGCAGCGCCTGCTGCTGCTCAACGCCACCAGCCACGGCGACACCCTCAACGAGGTGGTGCAGGCCTATCGCGGCGCGGGCCAGCCCGACCTGGCCGGCTGCATCCTGACCAAGCTCGACGAGGCCACCAACCTCGGCGGCGTGCTCGACACGGTGATCCGCTACCAACTGCCGGTGCACTACGTGTCGACCGGGCAGAAGGTGCCGGAGAACCTCTACGTGGCGACCCGCAAGTTCCTGCTCAAGAGCGCCTTCTGCGTGCCGCGCGACGGCTCGCCCTTCGTGCCGCACGACGACGAACTGCCCGGCATGCTGTCGGCCCTTGCCGGCCGCCCGGGCGCCGGACATCACGAGGTCTACTTTGGATAAGCACACCACCGATCAAGCCGAAGGGCTGCGGCGCCTGCTGGCCGGCCGCGCGACGCGCATCGTCGCGGTGACGGGCGGCCCGGCCGGGGTCGGCTGCACCACCACGGTGGTCAACCTGGCGGCGGCGCTGGCCGCGCTGGGCAAGGACGTGCTGGTGGTCGACGAACGCTCCGACGTGGATTCGGCCGCCGCCACGCTGGCCGGCTCCTGGGTGCGCACCGGCAGCACGGTGCGCCACGCGGCCGGCTTCTCGATCTGCGTGGCCGCCGAGCTGGCGCGCGACGGCTATGACGATGCCCGCCTTGCCGCCTACCTGGACGGCGCGGCCGACATCGTGCTGGTCGATGCGCAGCGCGACGCCGAGGGCGCGTTCTCCGCGCTCGCGCGCGCCGCCAACGACGTGCTGGTGGTGACCCGCGTGGCGGGCCCGGCCATCACCGAGGCCTATGCCTGCATGAAGCGGCTGCACTACGCGCATGCGCTCGCGCAGTTCCGGGTGCTGGTCAACCACGTGCAGAGCGCGGCCGACGCGCGCGCGGCCTACGAGAACCTGGCCGGGGTGGCGAGCCGTTACCTGAGCGTGGCGCTCGACGAGGGTGGCTACGTGAGCGCCGATCCGCTGGTGGCGCGCGCCCGCGAGCTGGTGCACACGGTGGTCGACGCCTTCCCCTCGGCGGCCGCCGCGCGCGACTACCGGCAGATCGCGCAGGACCTGCTGTACTGGCCGATGCGCCCGGCGCGCGCGGCCGGCCGGGCCTATGCCGGGCATCCGGCGATCGAACGGGGCGCGGCGCACGCCGCCTGACCCACGGGCACTCTGGAGGGAGCCGATGTACAACGCTCAAGGAAAACTGTCCACGTCCGCGACGATGGCCGAAGCGGGAATGGGGCAAGCCGAGGTGCTCGCCAAGTACGCGCCGCTGGTGCGTCGCCTGGGGCTGCAGCTGGTGGCGAAGATGCCGGCCAGCGTCGACCTCGACGACCTGATCCAGGCCGGCATGATCGGCCTGCTCGATGCCGCGAGCCGCTACAAGGAAGACCAGGGCGCGCAGTTCGAGACCTATGCCACGCAGCGCATCCGCGGCGCGATGCTCGACGAGCTGCGCAGCAACGACTGGCTGCCGCGCAGCCTGCGCAAGACCTCGCGCGAGGTGGAGCAGGCCGTGCATCGCGTCGAGCAGCAGCTCGGCCGTTCCGCCAACGAGAGCGAGATCGCCTCGCACCTGGACATGCCGCTGCCCGATTACCAGTCGATGCTGCAGGACCTGCACGGCAGCCAGCTGATCTACTACGAGGATTTCGATCGTTCCGCCGACGATGAGCCCTTCCTCGACCGTTATCGAGTCGATCATTCCGACCCGCTTTCCGCGCTGCTCGACGACCACCTGCGCGCCGCGCTGGTGGAGGCCATCGAGCGGCTGCCCGAGCGCGAGAAGCTGCTGATGTCGCTCTATTACGAGCGGGGCCTGAACCTGCGCGAGATCGGCGCGGTGCTTGAGGTCAGCGAATCGCGCGTGTGCCAGCTGCACAGCCAGGCGGTGGCGCGGCTGCGCGCGCGCCTGCGCGAACAGGCCTGGGTCGGCGCCGAGCACTGAGGCCGGCCGCCGCGCGAGCGGCGCGTCCTGCCCCCGTCCCGGCATTTCGGGACCGATCGAGGCGATTTCAAATAGATACGTATTCCCGCATCGTGCGTGCGGGAATTCTTCGCGGCTCTTTGCTACAATCGCTGCTCGTTTCCAAGGAGCGTTGCGACAGGCATCGGCCTGCCAGGCTTGGAAATCTTCACCGCGCGGCACTTGCCCGCCTGGCGCCGAGTCCTCCCGACTTGCCGCGCCGGCCAGGCTCGCCGCACTCTGAACGGCGCTCACGTCACCAATCTTTGACCAAGAAAGGAGGGCGTGATGAACGCCGTTATCGACTCGAAAGCCTCGCAAGACTACCTCGTCGCCGACCTGGCACTGGCTGCCTGGGGCCGCAAGGAACTGACCATCGCCGAGACCGAAATGCCCGGCCTGATGCAGATCCGCGACGAATACAAGGCAGCGCAGCCGCTCAAGGGCGCGCGCATCGCCGGCTCGCTGCACATGACGATCCAGACGGGCGTGCTGATCGAGACGCTCAAGGCGCTCGGCGCCGACGTGCGCTGGGCCTCGTGCAACATCTTCTCGACCCAGGACCACGCGGCCGCCGCGATCGTCGAAGCCGGCACGCCGGTGTTCGCCTACAAGGGCGAGACGCTCGACGAATACTGGGAATACTCGCACCGCATCTTCGAATGGCCGAACGGCGAGTTCGCCAACATGATCCTCGACGACGGCGGCGACGCGACCCTGCTGCTGATCCTCGGCTCGAAGGCCGAGAAGGACCGCTCGGTGATCGGCAAGCCGACCAACGAGGAAGAAGTGGCGCTCTACAAGTCGATCGCCGCTCACCTGGACATCGATCCGCAGTGGTACTCGAAGCGCCTGTCGCACATCAAGGGCGTGACGGAAGAAACCACCACCGGCGTGCATCGCCTGTACCAGATGGAAAAGGACGGCCGCCTGCCGTTCCCGGCCTTCAACGTCAACGACTCGGTCACCAAGTCGAAGTTCGACAACCTGTACGGCTGCCGTGAATCGCTGGTGGACGGCATCAAGCGCGCCACCGACGTGATGATCGCCGGCAAGATCGCGGTGGTGGCCGGCTACGGCGACGTGGGCAAGGGCTGCGCGCAGTCGCTGCGCGGCCTGGGCGCGACCGTGTGGGTCACCGAAATCGATCCGATCTGCGCGCTGCAGGCGGCGATGGAAGGCTACCGCGTGGTGACGATGGAATACGCGGCCGACAAGGCCGACATCTTCGTCACGGCCACCGGCAACTTCCACGTGATCGGCCACGACCACATGAAGGCGATGCGCCACAACGCGATCGTCTGCAACATCGGCCACTTCGACTCGGAAATCGACATCGCGTCGACGCGCCAGTACCAGTGGGAAAACATCAAGCCGCAAGTCGATCACATCATCTTCCCGGACGGCAAGCGCGTGATCCTGCTGGCCGAAGGCCGCCTGGTCAACCTCGGCTGCGCCACGGGCCACCCGTCCTTCGTGATGTCGAACTCGTTCGCCAACCAGACGCTCGCGCAGATCGAACTGTTCGTGCGCGGCGAGCAGTACGAGAACAAGGTCTACGTGCTGCCCAAGCACCTCGACGAGAAGGTCGCGCGCCTGCACCTGGCCCGCATCGGTGCCAACCTGACGGTGCTGTCGGCCGAGCAGGCTTCGTACATCGGCGTGTCGCAGGACGGTCCGTTCAAGCCGAACCACTACCGTTACTGATCCCGCGCCCGGCCTCGCGCCGGGCACGGGCGTAGCGCGCCGCGCCCCTTCGCGGTTTCGGGGCCGGCGCGCCGCGCATCGCGCCGGCCGCATGCGCGGCCCGACCGGGTCGCGTCGAGCGGCCCGGTTTTTTTGCATTAGGAGCCCTTCACATGACCGTCATCCTGACCTGGATCATCAATGCCCTCGCGCTGCTGATCATCACCTACCTGGTGCCCTCGATCCACATCAAGAGCTTCGGGACGGCGCTCATCATCGCGGTCGTGCTCGGCCTGATCAACACCATCATCCGGCCGGTGCTGATCCTGCTGACCCTGCCGGTGACGATCGTCACGCTCGGCCTGTTCATCCTGGTGGTCAACGCGCTCTGCTTCTGGTTCGCGTCCTCGCTGCTCAAGGGCTTCGAGGTATCGGGATTCTGGTCGGCGTTCTTCGGGTCGATCCTGTACAGCATCGTGTCGTGGCTCCTGTCCGCCCTGATCTTCGGCCAGCGCAACCTGGGCTGACGGGGATCCCTCCCGAATCATGAAACCGATCGAACTCTCCCTGGAATTCTTCCCGCCGAAGACGGCGGAGGGCGCCGACAAGCTGCGTGCCACGCGCGCGCAACTGTTGCCGCTCAAGCCGAAGTTCGTCTCCGTGACCTTCGGCGCCGGCGGCTCGACGCAGCAAGGCACGCTCGACACCGTGCTCGACATGCAGAAGGACGGCCTGTCGGCCGCCCCGCACCTGTCGTGCATCGGCTCGTCGAAGGACAACCTGCGCGCGATCCTGGACCAGTACCGCTCGCACGGCATCCGCCAGATCGTGGCGCTGCGCGGCGACCTGCCCTCGGGCATGGGCGAGGTCGGCGAGCTGCGCTATGCCTCCGACCTGGTGCGTTTCATCCGCGCCGAGCATGGCGACTGGTTCCACCTGGAAGTGGCCGCCTACCCGGAATACCATCCGCAGTCGCGTTCGCCGAAGCAGGACCTCCAGCACTTCGCCGACAAGGTGAAGGCCGGCGCGAACTCGGCGATCACGCAGTACTTCTTCAACGCGGACGCGTATTTCCGTTTCGTCGACGATGCCGCGCGGCTCGGCGTCGAGGTGCCGATCGTGCCCGGCATCATGCCGATCACGAACTACTCGCAGCTGATGCGCTTCTCCGAGATGTGCGGCGCCGAAGTGCCGCGCTGGATCGCGCGCCGGCTGGAGAGCTTCGGCGACGATCGCGAATCGATCCGCGCCTTCGGCACCGACGTGATCACCGCGATGTGCGACCGGCTGATCAAGCAGGGCGTGCCGGGTCTGCATTTCTACACGCTCAACCTGGCCACGCCGACGCGCGCGGTCTGCGAACGGCTCGGTCTGTCGGGCTGAACGCGGGCGGCGGGCGGCCCTTTGCCCGGGCTGCCGGCAAACGAAAAACGGACCGCTTCCGGTCCGTTTTTTTTCGTCCGCGCCCCGTCGAGGCATGACGGGAAGCCGGGCTGCCCGCCTACAGGTTCTCGGCGAGGAACTGCAGGGTGCGGCCGTGCGCGAGTGCGGCGGCGCGCTGGTTGTAGGAGGCGCGCACATTGCAGTTGAAGCCGTGGTCGGCCTCGGGGTAGAGATGCACGGCGGCGTTCGGGCGGCCCGCGAAGGCGGCCTTCACCTGCTCGACGTGCTCGGGCGTGATGCCGTGATCGAGCCCGGCATAGTGGAACAGGATCGGCTGGGTGATGTGGTTGGCCACGTCCAGGTGGTTCTGGATGCCGCCGCCGTAATAGGCCACCGCCACGTCGAACGCGCCGGAGGCAGCCGCCAGATAGGCGAGCCGGCCGCCGAAGCAGTAGCCGATCCCGGCCACCTTGCCCTCGACCTCGGGACGCGCGCGCAGCGCGGCGGCCGCCGCGGCGATGTCGGCCGCGGCCTGGTGCACGTCGGTCTTCTGCAGCAGCTCGATGCCCTTGTCGCGGTCGGCGCCTTCATAACCGAGCTCGACGCGCGGCTGGGTGCGCCAGAACACGTCCGGCGCGAGCGCCACGTAGCCGTCGGCCGCGTACTGGTCGGCGACCGAGCGGATATGGCTGTTCACGCCGAAGATCTCCTGGACGATGAGCACGGCCGGGCCCTTGCCGCCCTTGGGCAACGCGAGGTAGCCGCCAAATGATTCCTGGCCGGCGGGGATGTCGATCCATTGCGAACTCATGCTGTTCTCCAGATGGCGGGCGCGCGCGACGATGGCGCGGCCACGGTGAAAAGGGCGGCGTCAGTGTGCCATCGTTCGCGCTTCGCTGCAGTGCGTCAGGCGCTTGTAGGTTTGGGCGCGATGCGGCCGCGCCGCGCGGGCATCCCGGCTCTCATTTTTCCAGATAGCGGCGATCACGAGGTTTCATTATCCGGCGCGCTCCGGCTTCGCTAGAGTCGAAGCCGAACCCATCGACCGCGCGCGCCTCGCGTGTCCCGGCCGCGCCTTCCCCGGAGCCCTGCCATGTCCCCTGCCTCGCCGTCCGCCGTTTCCTTCGCCGAACGTTTCGGCCTGCGCCTGCCGCTGGTGCAGGCGCCGATGCTGGGCGCGAGCCCCGCCGCGATGGTGGCCGCGGTCTCGAACGCCGGCGCGCTCGGCAGCCTCGGCGGCGCCGGCCTCGCGCCTGAGCGGCTCGCCGCCGAGATCGAGACGATCCGCGCGGCCACCCCGCGCGCCTTCGCGGTGAACCTGTTCGTGCTCGACGAGGCGCGTCCCGACGAGGCCACCGTGCGTCGCGCGCTGGCGGCGATCGATCCGCTGCGCGCGCGCTTCGGCCTGGCTCCCGGCGCGCCGCTGGCGCGCTACGCGCCCGATGCCGAGGCCCAGCTCGAGGTGCTGATCGCCGCGCGCGTGCCGATCGCGAGCTTCACTTTCGGCGTGTTGAGCGCGGCCCAGGTGCAGCGCCTGCACGCGGCCGGCTGCTACGTGATCGGCACGGCCACCCACGTGGCCGAGGGCATCGCCTGGCGCGATGCCGGCGCCGACGCGATCTGCGCGCAGGGCGCCGAGGCGGGCGGCCATCGCGGCACCTTCATCGGCCGCGCCGAGGATGCGCTGGTCGGCACCATGGCGTTGGTGCCGCAGTTGATCGACGCGACCGGGCTGCCGGTGCTGGCCGCGGGCGGCATCATGGACGGACGCGGCATCGCCGCGGCGATCGCCCTGGGTGCGCAGGCCGCGCAGCTGGGCACGGCCTTCCTGGCCTGCGCGGAAAGCGGGATCTCGCAGCCGTGGCGCGAGCAACTGGCCAGTGCCGGCGACACCGCGACGCTCGTCACCGACGCGATCTCGGGCCGTCATGCGCGCGGCATCCGCAATGCGATGATTTCGACGCTGTCCGCGCAGGCGGAAACGATTGCGCCGTATCCAGTGCAGAACGCGCTGACCCAGGAATTGCGGCAGGCCGCCGGCCGCGCGGGCGATGCGGATTACCTGTCGCTGTGGTCGGGCCAGGGCGGCCCGCTGGGTCGGCGGCGCGGCCAGGGCCTGCCCGCAGCGGCGCTGGTGGAGGCGCTCGACGGCGAATGGCGCGAAGCGCTCGCGCGTTTCGCGAAGCTGTCTTGAACCCCGGCGCCCCGCATTGAACGGGCCGATTCGGTGCTGCATGGCAGTGAATTGTTTCCGGCCGAAGTCATTGATCCGCAACATCATCCGGCGATTAATCCAGTGAATAAAACAACCCTTCGTCATCCCGAATGAATTAGCGGAAACCCTTACCCACCAAGGGTTTCCGTAATCCCATACAGGCTGTCGCATGGCCGCGACATCGGTAGTGCTCCCACTATTCCAAAAAGATCCCACAAATTAATTTGATCACCTACACTTGCGCGCAAGTACGGTGAGACGCCCGCTACAAGCGGTTGCCTCGGGTGCTTGCAGCCACGTGCATGACAGATGCGGCCGGCGAAACTCCAGTGGTGGAAGACACCGGGGATGGAGCGGGGAACCGGCGATGGCATTTTTTGGATCGAAACTGGAGACTTCCATGAATATCAAGATGCAAAAGCTGTTGCCGATCAGCGCGGCGGTGATGGTGTTTGCGGCGTTCGCGACGAACGCGTCGGCCGACCAGGTCGTGAAGATCGGCCACGTCGCGCCGTTGACGGGCGGTATCGCCCACCTCGGCAAGGACAATGAAAACGGTGCCCGTCTCGCGGTCGAGGAAATCAACGCGAAGGGCCTGACGATCGGCGGCCAGAAGATCACGCTCCAGCTCGATGCCCAGGACGACGCGGCCGACCCGCGTACCGCCACCCAGGTTGCCCAGAAGCTGGTCGACGACAAGGTCGTCGCCGTGGTGGGCCACCTGAACTCGGGTACCACGATCCCGGCCTCGAAGATCTACAGCGATGCCGGCATCGTCCAGATCTCGCCGTCGGCCACCAACCCGGCCTACACGCAGCAAGGTTTCAAGACCGCCTACCGGGTGGTCGCGACCGATGCGCAGCAAGGCCCGGCACTGGCCAACTACGCGCTGTCGAAGGGCTTCAAGTCGGTGGCGGTGGTCGACGACTCGACCGCTTACGGCCAGGGCCTGGCCAACGAATTCGAGAAGAAGGCCAAGGCGCTCGGCCTGAAGGTGCTCTCGCACGACGCGACCAACGACAAGGCGGTCGACTTCCGCGCGATCCTGACCAAGATCAAGGGCGAAAACCCGGACGCGATCATGTACGGCGGCATGGATGCCACCGGCGGCCCGTTCGCCAAGCAGGCCAAGCAGCTCGGCCTGCGCGCCAAGGTGCTGGCCGGCGACGGCGTGTGTACCGAGCAGCTTTCGGACCTGGCGGGCGACGCCTCGGCGAACGTGATCTGCTCGCAGGCCGGCGCGGCCCTCGAGAAGATGCCGGGCGGCGCGGAATTCCAGGCCAAGTACCAGAAGCGTTTCGGCCAGCCGATCCAGATCTACTCGCCGTTCACCTATGACGCCGTGTACATCATCGTCGATGCGATGAAGCGCGCGAACTCGGTGGACGCGGCCAAGATCCTGGCGCAAATGCCGACCACTGACTACAAGGGCGTGATCGGCGAGACCGTGTTCGATTCGAAGGGCGACCTGAAGCACGGCGTGATCTCGCTGTACGACTACAAGGGCGGCAAGAAGTCCTTCCTTGATCAGGTCAAGATGTAAGCTGCGGCCGCAGAGGGGGTAAAGGGCGCCCGTCGAGAGACGGGCGCCTTTTCTTTTGGCGCCGCTGCAGCGACCCGGAACGGTTCAGACCTTCAGCCGCAGCATCACCTTGGGCGCCGCGACGGCGACGATCGCCGCGCACAGCGCGACGATGCCGAGCCCGACCGGCAGCCCGGCCGCCTGGGCGACCGCGCCGATCACCACCGGCCCGAACATCAGCCCGAAGTAGGCGAGGCCCGCCACGTGCGCGAGGCCTTCGGCCGGCGAGATGCCGGCCACCCGCGCGGCCGCCGCGAACAGCAGCGGCATCATGTTGGCCAGGCCCAGGCCCATCATCGTGAAGCCGACCAGGGCCGGCACCGGCTCGGGCAGCAGCAGCGCGCCGAGCATCCCCACGCAGGCGAAGCTGGCGCTGGCGAACACCAGTTGCGGCGCGCCGAAGCGGGCGCGCACGAAGTCGCCGGCGAAACGGCCGGCGGCCATGCCGCCCGAGAAGGCCGCGTAGGCCGCGCTCGCGAAGGCCGGCGTGGCGGCCACCACGTCGCGCATGTAGACGGTGGCCCAGTCGTACATCGCGCCTTCGGCGATCAGCGAGACCAGCGCGATCGCGCCGAGCATCCACAGCGCCGGCGAGCGCCAGCGATTGCCCGAGCGGCCGTGCCCGGCCTCGGCGTGCGGCACATGCGGCAGCACGGCCGGGCAGGCGATCACCAGGATCACCGCGCACAGCAGCGAGGCCAGCGCGAGGTGCAGGCTGGGCGCCATGCCGGCCGACAGCGCGATGCCGCCGAGCGCGGCGCCGGCCAGGCCGCCGATGCTGAACATGCCGTGCAGCATCGAGATGATCGGCCGGCCGAAGGCGATCTCGACCGCGCTGGCCTCGGCGTTCATCGCCACGTCGAGGGTGGCCATGCTGAAGCCGAACAGCATCAGCACCACGATCAGCAGCGCGTAGCTCGGCGCCACCAGGATCAGCGCGCCGAACACCGACATGCCGATGCCGCCGGCCAGGCAGGCAGTGCGCGTGCCGACCCGGGCGATCCATTTCGCATTGGTGGTCATCGCCACGATCGAGCCGATCGCCACCGCCAGCAGGGCCAGCGAGAGCAGGGCCGGGCTCAGCGCGAAGCGGTCGCGCACGGTGGGCACGTGCACGCCCCAGGACGCATACATCATGCCGGCGATGAAGAACAGGGCCATGGTCGCCAGGCGCGCGCGCCGGCGATCGTCCGAGGACAGGTCGCGGTGGGCGGCGGGCAGCGGCGGCAGCTGGGGGGAATGGTCGGACACGGTGAGCTCGGCAGCGCGCGGCGCGGCGGGACGCACCCGCCGCTCGCGCGGATCGGTTTGGAATCGGAGGCGCGCGGCGCCCGCGGCCGGCGGGCCTGGGCGACAATGCGCGCAAGCGCCCGATTCTAACGGAGCGTCGTGCCCGGCGCTCTCGGCCGGGCGTCCCCCGGAGCCAGGAAGGAGCCTGCCTTGCACATCCCCGCCGAATTGCCGATCCACCTGCTGCACCGCCGGCAGGTCGCCACGCTGGCGACGCATGCGCGCGAGCCGGCCGGTTTTCCCTATCCGAGCGCGCTGCCGTACGCGACCGATGCGCGGCACCGGCCGGTGATCCTGGTCAGTGCGCTGGCCGAGCACACGCGCAATCTCGATGCCGATCCGCGCGCGGGTTTCCTGGTCGCCGACGAGGCGCCGCCGGTGGCGGTCGCGCCGCTCGCGCCGGCCGATACTTCGGCGCACGAGGCGGCGAACGATGCGGCGGCACCGGCCGCGGCGGTGCTCGAGGCGCAGCGCATGACCGTGCTCGGCCGCTTCACGGCGGCCGGGGACGATGCCCATCTCGCCGCCCGCTACCAGCGTTACCACCCCGATGCGGCCCGGTATCTCGCGCTCGGCGATTTCAGCCTGCGCGTGCTCGAGATCGAACGCCTGCGCTTCATCGGCGGTTTCGGCCGCATGGGCTGGGTCGAGTCGGCGGCGCTCGATGCGCTGCCGCCGCTGTCCTTCGAGGAGGAGCAGGCGCTGTGGGCGTCATATCCCGGCGGCAATAACGAGGCGATTTGCCTGCTCGGCGTCGATCGTTTCGGCGCGGATTGGCGAATCGCGGGACGCTTGCAACGGACGAATTTCGGCGAAGCGGCGCATGATTTCACGGCGCTGGAGTTGGCCTTGCGCGAGATTTCGGCGAATTTCGGGCTGCCTCGATAGACAATGCGATCGGCTTTCCGATATCGTCGATCGAATTCATGCACTTTTTCGGTGCATTAGGATTTGTCCGAAATCGGGTCGAAGTTGTCGCAGCATGAAAACTTTCAAATGTCCGGCATGCCGGCCGTTGCGCGTCCTGAGAGCATGAATATATGAACAAATTCTGCCTAATCGATTGCGTCAATCATTTAAGCGGTAATTGAATTGCCGTTCAAGCTTCAGATTCCTTGATGATTAATCACAATCCGGAACATTTATTTGCGTTGCGGACGATTCCCCAGATTGTTTTTTGTGCTAATCTCTGCCTCCATAATCCGAGGCATCGTTACGTGAAAATGGTTCAGCCGGCACAGACCGGTTCCGTTTAGTCAGAGAAAAAGGGAATATATGTCTTCTTACAAGGACCTTCTCGCACAGCGGGAAAAGCTGGAGAAGCAAATCGAGGAAGCCAAGGCGAGTGAATATGCCGCGGTCCTCAACGACGTGAAACAGAAGATCTCCGATTACGGCTTCTCGCTTGCCGAACTCGGTCTGAAGGGTGCCAAGGCGGCCAAGGCCGGCCGTGCCCGCGCCGGTGTCGCCGCGAAGTATCGCGATCCGGAATCGGGCGCGACGTGGTCGGGGCGCGGCAAGCCGCCGCGCTGGATCGCCGGCAAGAATCGCGAGCAATTCGCGATCTGAATCCCGAAGGCGGCTTAAACCCGAGCCGTCTCCCGGAAAAATGAAGGCCATTCATCTCGTCGGCGAGATGGGTGGCCTTTTGTTTAGTTATCTAGACAACCGGGGCCGTATCGCGACGAGCCTAATCGGTCTCGTTGCCGCCATGGTCGCCCGGCCTCATCCATAAGCACCTGATTTGCCGCGTTTTTTCAGGCATCGCCAAGGGGCCGGCCGGCTGCCTTGATAGAATCTCAGAATTGCGGCTTCCAGCGGTAATCCATGTCCACATTTACCGTCGACGATCCCGATCACGAAAAACATGCCGTGGCGCGCAAGACCACGGGTGTCAGCATTGCACTGAATGTGGTGCTGGCCACATTACAGATGGCTATCGGCTCTATTGCGCATTCGCAGGCATTGATTGCCGATGGCGTCCATTCCTTATCCGATCTGGTTTCCGATTTCATCGTATTGATTGCCAATCGGCATAGCGGCGCGCAGCCCGATGCCGATCACAATTACGGCCATAGCCGATACGAAACGGTCGCTTCGCTGCTGCTCGGCGCGATCCTGATCACGGTCGGGATCGGCATGTTGTGGCGCGCCGGCGACCGGCTGGTCGACCTCGACGCGATCCCGGCGGTGCATGCGATCGCGCTGCCGGTGGCGGTGCTGGTGGTGATCTCGAAGGAGGCGCTGTTCCGCTACATGCTGCGCGAGGCGCGCCGCGTGCGCTCGGCCCTGCTGGTGGCGAACGCCTGGCATGCGCGCTCCGACGCGGCTTCCTCGCTGGTGGTGGCGATCGGCATCGTCGGCAGCCTGGCGGGGATCAAGCTGCTGGATCCGATCGCGGCGGCGATCGTCGGCTTCATGGTCGCGCGCATGGGCTGGAGTTTCGGCTGGAACGCCCTGCAGGACCTGTCCGATCGCGCGCTCGACGCGCGCGCGGCCGACGAGATCCGCGCGCGGCTGGTCGCCACACCCGGCGTGCGCGAGGTGCACGAGCTGCGCACCCGCAAGATGGGCGATGCCGCGGTGGTCGACGCGCACATCCTGGTCGATCCGATGATCTCGGTCTCGGAAGGGCACTTCATCGCGGAAACGGCGCGCGCCCGCGTGCTCGAGGATCCGCGCGTGGTGGATGCGCTGATCCATGTCGATCCCGAGCACGATGCGCTCTGGCGCCGTTCCGCGCTGGCGCTGCCGCCGCGCGACGAGATCGTGGCCAGGCTCGACGCGGCGCTGGCCGAACTCGGCCTGCGCGCGGCGGCCGTGCGGCTGCACTACCTGAGCGGCGGGCTCGAGGTCGATATCACGCTGGCCGCGCCGGGATCGGCGCCGGGGCAGGCGGTCGATGCGGCCGCGTTGCGGGAGCGGCTGGGGGTGAAACGCGTCGGTATCGAGTGGGCGCCGCCGGGCGAAGCGGCAGAGTTGGGCGGGGCGACCGGGATGGAGCGGCCGCCGGCGGCCTGAGCGCCGTGAACGCGGCGCCGGCGCCGATGGCCGGCGCCCGCCGCCTCACAGCGGCAGTTGCGTGTCGAACTTGATTTCGCGCAGCACCACGCTGGTCCGCACCTGCGAGACGGCCGGGATCTTGAAGATCCGCTCGTGCAGGAACACGTCATAGGCCTTGATGTCGGGCGCCACGATCTTGAGGATGTAGTCGGCCTCGCCGGTGGTGCTGTAGCACTCGGTCACCTCGGGGCAGGTCGCGATCTCGCGCTCGAACTGCTCGACGCCGCCCTCGTTGTGGCGCGTCAGGTGCACGTGGGCCAGCGCGCAGACGTGCAGGCCGAGCTTCTCGCGATCGAGCAGCGCGGTGTAGCGCTGGATCACGCCGGATTGCTCCATGTCCTTGATGCGCCGCCAGCAGGGCGTGCTCGACAGGCCGACCTGGTCGGAGATTTCCTGCACCGAGCGGCGTGCGTCGAGCTGCAGCAGGCGCAGGATCTTTTGCGAGAAGGAATCGAGTATCACCGGCATCTCCGGGAGGGCGGCTGGAACGCCCACATGTTAGAGGTGCGGGAAAAGTCCTGCAATGATGCCGGCTAAATGAGGCGGATTCGCTAGGCGCGGCAGGCAGCGCGGGAATTTTCTGCTGTCTCGTGCCGCGCCACCTGACCGGCGCGTCAGCTTGCTCCCGCCGCTGCCGCATCGCCGGACGCCGCTGCACGCCCGCCTGCCGCCTCGAAGGCGGCCTGCCGCTGGCGCAGCTCGACCAGCATGTTGCAGAACAGCGCGCCCTGCTCGATCGCGTCGTCGAGCGCGACATGCGTGTGCGGATGATCGTCGAACCAGTGCTTCGGGAAGCGCGGCTTGATCGCCTTGCGGTAGGGCAGGCCGGTCAGCGCGAAGGCCAGCGTCTTGATGTCGAGCGCGGACCACGAGAAGGGGCAGCGTCCCGCGAAACGCATCATGTACCAGAACATGAAGGTGAAATCGAAGCCGGCCGGCATTGCCACGAACACCGGCTTGCCGGGCAGCGCCTCGACCCAGTCCACATAGGCCACCAGCGCCGCCTCGGGCGCCTGCAGGTCCTGGCGGCAGGCCGCCCAGGCCTCGGGCTGGGTCTTCCACCAGGCTTCCTGCACCGGGTGCGCGGCCGCGCCGGGCAGCGTCTCCAGGTTGGCCGAGAAGGTCGCGATCAGTTGCTTGTCCTCGGTATAGGCGGCCGAGGCGAAGCTGAGCATCGAGTGCGGGCCGGGGATCGGGCCGTCGGCCTCGACGTCGGTGCTGACGTAGATCTCGCCGCTCATCCGAACCTCCGGTCCGCCACGAAGGGATTGCTCTCGCGCTCGTCGCCGAAGGTCGACACCGGGCCGTGGCCTGGCACGAAGGTGACGTCGTCGCCGAGCGGCCAGAGCTTCTCGCGGATCGAGCGCAGCAGGTCCTCGTGGTTGCCGCGCGGGAAGTCGGTGCGGCCGATCGAACCCGCGAACAGCACGTCGCCGACGATCGCCAGCCGGTGCTCGCGGCTGAAGAACACCACGTGGCCCGGCGTGTGGCCCGGGCAGTGATAGACCTCCAACGTTTCCGCGCCGACCGTGACGGTGTCGCCGTCGCCGAGCCAGCGCGCCGGCTCGAAGGCCTCGGCCGTGCCGCCGAAGCCGAAGCGCTGGCTTTGCGCCGGTAGCTGGTCGATCCAGAAGCGCTCTTCCTCGTGCGGCCCCTCGATCGGCACGCCGTAGTGCTCGGCCAGCGCCTTGGCGCCGGCGCAGTGATCGAGGTGGCCGTGCGTGATCAGCACCTTCTCGACCTTGGCCTGCTGCCGCTCGACCTCGCCGCGGATCAGCTCGAGATCGCCGCCCGGATCGACGACGGCGGCGCGCCCCGTCTGTTCGCAGACGATCAGCGAACAATTCTGCTGGAACGGGGTGACGGGTATCAGCGTGACTTTCATGGCGGCGGGGAGGCGGCTCGGCTGGGAGTAAAGGCTCGATTGTACTGGCTCGTCCGCCCGCGCGTGCCTCGGGGCGAGCCGGCCGGACGGCCGCCGCGCGGGGCCGCCGCCACGCCCGCCGGGCGTCCCGCAGCGGCCGTACCCGGGATTGCATCATAGGGAGAATCAATCAAGGGGACAGGCCGTTTTGCGGGACACCATTTTCATTTCTGTATAATGCGGCCCATTGTGCGTGGTTCCACCACGCGTTCTAGCAGGCGCAAAGGCACCGCAAAAGCGGGCCGACACGCCGTCAATGCACTAGCCGCCGGCCTACCGGCGGCGCATCCAGTGCCGATTCATCGGTACTCACGTCTTGTCCGGCCGGGCGCCACGCGCACCCGCCGCGGCCATGCTGTCGCATGCCGGATGAGGCCTATGTCGCCGTTCCTGTGTCCCGCCGATCGGCAGGGCGCGCGAACCGGTCAGCCGGTTCGATGGCGACATTTGGGGTCTGGTCAGGCTGCCGGGGACAGGTTGCGCCAGACGTGAAAGCTAATCAGGACGGTCGCGGCAGTACGACAGCCGCACCAGTGCAAGCCATCTGCTCGCAACGAGCAGGGGCGTGCGCGCATATCCGTCCGGGCCGTATTTTCCAGCAGTCGCGGCCCGCACCTATAGGCGACACGTCGATGAAATTTCGATTGCCGAGGCAACTCGGCCCAGTAGTGATGATGGCCGCGCTCACCGGATGCGCGATGCCGCCCAATGCCGCCAACGACCAGGCGGCCAACCAGTCCAATCCGGCCAGGGACGCGCTGCGCACGTCTGCCGCGAGCGCGGCGAATGCCGCCGACGATGGCGACGGCAAGCAGTTCGACTCGGCGCTGGCGACCATGCCGACCACCGACTCGCAGGACGCCAAGCGCGCCTCGCTGGCCGACGCGGAGCCGATCGACGCGGCCGACGTGTCCGATTTCCGCCAGAGCGGCAAGGCCTCGTGGTACGGCCGCGCCTTCCATGGCCGGCGCACCGCCAACGGCGAACGCTTCGACATGAACGAGCTGACCGCCGCGCATCGCACCCTGCCGCTGTCGTCCTACGTGAAGGTGATCAACCAGAGCAACGGCAAGTCGGTGGTGGTGAAGATCAACGACCGCGGCCCGTTCAAGCGCGGCCGCGTGCTCGATCTCTCGTATGCGGCGGCCAAGATCATCGGCCTGGTCCATGCGGGCACCGGCAGCGTCAAGATCGTCGGGCTGTCGCCCGAGCAGGCGAAGGTCGCGCGCGACGAGATGGTCGCTTCGGCTTCGCAGACACACTGAGCTTCATTCGCGCGGCATCCGGCTGGCCAGCCGGACCAGCAGCCGTGCAGCGACACGAGCGGCGTGACGGGTTCACGCCGCTTGCTGCTTTCCAGGCGTCGCCGGCGGCCGGCCGCCGGCCCTGCCGCGTCAGTCTCCTTCGGCCTCTTCCTTCAGTTCGAGCGCGCGCGCATACAGCGTGTTGCGCGATGCGCCCGTCAGCGCCGCGGCCAGCTTCGCCGCCCCCTTTACCGGCACCTCCGACAGCAGCAGCCTGAGCAGCGCATCGTGCGCGGCCGGATCGTCCTCGCCTTGCGGCGCGCTCGCGCCTTCCACCACGATCGCGAACTCGCCGCGCTGGCGGTTGCTGTCGCCGGCCAGCCAGGCTGGCCCTTCGGCCAGGGTGCCGACGAACACGTCCTCGTGTAATTTCGTCAGTTCGCGGCCGATCAGCAGGCGCCGCTCGCCGCCGAAGGCCTGGGCGAGCGCCTCGACGGTCTCGACGATGCGATGCGGCGCCTCGTAGAACACCAGCGCGTAGGGATGGGCCTTGAGCGGCTCGAGCGCGGCGGCGCGCTGCTTGGGCTTGGGCGGCAGGAAGCCCGCGAAGGTGAAGGGCCCGGCCCAGTCGCCGGCGATGCTCACGGCGGTGGCGGCCGCGTTCGCGCCGGGCAGCGGTACCACCGGCAGCGCGGCGGCGCGCACCGCGTCCACCAGCTTGGCGCCGGGGTCCGAGATGCCGGGCGTGCCCGCGTCGGAAACATAGGCGATCCGCTCGCCGGCCAGCAGCAGCTCGACGATGCGCCCCGCCGCCTCGCGCTCGTTGTGCTCGTGCACGGCCAACAGCGGCTTGGAGATGCTGTAGCGCGACAGCAGCTGGCCGGTGTTGCGCGTGTCCTCGGCGGCGATGCGGTCGGCCAGCGCGAGCACGTGCAGCGCGCGCAGCGTGATGTCGGCCGCGTTGCCGATCGGCGTCGCGACCACGTAGAGCGTGCCGGCGGGATAGTGCTGCGATTGCGCGAGATCGGGGAGGGCAGTCATGACGGAGAAGGCGCGACGGCGCGCGGCGGGCGGAACAAGGCCCGCATTGTGCCATGCGGGTGACACGGCTTCGCGCGGCGCGGCGGGCGATGGCGCTGGCAAAGCGTTGCGCGAAGGGGCCGCCGCCGGCGAGGCCGACAACTTTTCCGCGCGGGGTGGGTCGAAACGCGTCGGCGAGCGCTTCGAGCAGCAGGCGCGGCGCTTCCTGGAGCGGCAGGGGCTGGCCTTCGTGGCCGCCAACCTGGTGGTGCGCGGCGGCGAGCTCGACCTGCTGATGCGCGAGCGCGACGGCAGCCTGGTGTTCGTCGAGGTGCGCGCGCGCCGGCAGGCGCGCCACGGCGGCGCGCTGGCGAGCATCGGCCTGCACAAGCGGCGCCGCCTGGTGCAGGCCGCGCGGCTGGTGTGGGCGCGCTTCGGCGGCCATTGCGCGTGCCGCTTCGACGTGATCGCCTTCGAGGCCGGGCGGCTGGTCTGGCTGCGCGACGCGTTCCGCGCCGACGACATCTAGCGCGTGCGGCGCGCGCGCTTGTTGTGTCGAGATGTAAGGGACCCGGCGGTGATGGCCGCGGAGTACGGTAAACTCGCCGCACCCACGCTACCGCGCGGCGCTCGATGCGCGTTTCACGCCAGGCTCCGCTCCGGGTTTCAACTCGATAGGAATCGATGTCAGTCGAACGTATTCAGCAACATATCCGCGACAACGCCACGCTTGCGCTCGAGGTGCTCGACGCGCTGTCGTTGCCGATCGCGGCCGCCGTCGACGCGATGTTCATGGCGCTCGCGAACGGCAACAAGATTCTCGCCTGCGGCGACGGCCCTTCGGCCGCCATGGCCGAGCGGCTCGCCAATGCGCTGGTCGGCGGTTTCGAGCGCGAGCGGCCGAGCCTGCCGGGCCTCGCGCTGGCCACCGACGCGAGCCGTGCCGGCCCGCTGGCGGGCGGCGAGGCGGCCGACCAGATCTTCGCGCAGCAACTGCGCGCGCTCGGCCAGACCGGCGACGTGCTGGTGGTGATCGATCCCGCCGGCGACACGCCGCGCGCGCTGGCCGCGGCCGCCGAGGCACGCGAGCGCGAGATCACCGTGATCGCGCTGACGGGCAAGGGCGGCGAGCTGGCCGCCGCGCTGTCCGATACCGATATCCATATCGGCGTGCCGTCCGACCGGGCGTTGCGCATCCAGGAAGTCCATCTGCTGACCATCCATTGCCTCTGCGACGGCATCGACGCGATGCTGCTGGGCGAGGACTGATTCCAAGGAGAGCTTGTCGATGACACCGAGCCGCGTCGGACCGACGCTTGTGAGAACCACCCTGATGATCGCCTTGTCGGCCGGCCTGGCCGCCAGCCTGCAGGGCTGCGTGCTGGCCTTCGCCGGCGCGGCGGCCGGCGGCGGCGCGCTGATCGCCACCGATCGCCGCACGCTGGGCGCGCAGACCGAGGATCGCGAGATCCAGATCAAGGCGGCCTCGCAGATCAAGAGCGGCCTGCCGGACGAGGCGCACGTCAACGTGACGGTGTTCAACCGGCGCGTGCTGCTGACCGGCGAGGTGCCGAACGACGCCTCGAAGCAGCGTGCCGAGGAGATCGTGCGCGCCATCAACAACGTCAACGCGATCGTCAACGAACTGGCGATCCAGCCGGCCGCCACGCTGTCCGACCGCACCAACGATTCCTATCTCGAAGGCCGCGTGAAGACCGCGCTGATCGCCGAGAAGGGTATTTCGGCGAACGACTTCAAGGTGGTCTGCGAGCGCGGCAACGTCTATCTGCTGGGCCTGGTGACGGTCGACGAGGGCAGCCGCGGCGCCGATGTCGCGAGCCGCGTGCCGGGCGTGGTGCAGGTGGTGAAGGTGTTCCAGTACATCAAGCCGGCCGACGCGCCGGGCCTGTCCAACGCCAGCGCGCCTGCCAGCGACGCCGGCGTGTCGCAGCCGGCGCCGGCCGTCGACGTCGGCCCGACGGTGGGCGCGGTGCCCGATTCGAGCGTGACCGCCACGCCGCTGCAATCGCCGGCGCCGGTTTCGGCCTCGCCGAACGTGCATCCGGGCAATCCGAAGGCGGGGTCGCAATGAGCGGTGGTGTCACGATCCGCCGCGCCGCGGCCTTCGCCGCGACGGCGGTGCTGCTGGGCGCGGGCCTGGCGGCGGCGCCTGCCGCGCGCGCGGCCGACGACGGCCTGCGCGTGGCGCGCGCCAATGCCTGCATGGGCTGCCACGCGGTCGACCGCAAGCTGGTGGGTCCCTCGTTCAAGGACGTGGCCGCGCGCTACAAGAACGATCCGGGCGCGGCCGCCAAGCTCGAGAAGAAGGTCCGAGACGGCGGCTCGGGCGTGTGGGGCGTGATCCCGATGCCGGCCCATCCCGGCATGAGCGACGCCGACGTGAAGGCCGTCGTCAAATGGGTGCTGGCAGGCTCGCCGTCCTGAACGGCGGGCGGCGAGGGGTGATAAAGATCCCTTCGCGAGACCGCCCGAGCCGCCCGCGAAAAACTTTTTGGGGCGGCTTGCCATCCTCGTCGCGGCTTGTGTATGATCGACGGATGTTGGGGGGGTAGCTCAGCTGGGAGAGCGTCGCGTTCGCAATGCGAAGGTCGGGAGTTCGATCCTCCTCCTCTCCACCAACGAATCACCAGAAAGCCGGCCTTGTGCCGGCTTTCTTCATTTCCGGCGCGGTTTCATCCGCCCACCGCTCCCTCCAGCAGGAAGAACACCACGAAGCCGACGAAGAACGCCGCTGTCGCCAGCGGCGTGTCGGGCACCTCATGCGCCTCGGTCAGCAGTTCCTCGGTGACCAGGTACAGCAGCGCGACCGTGCCGAGCCCGAGCAGGGCCGCGTAAGGCGTGGGCGGCAGCCCCGAGAACACGGCGTTGCCGATCACCGCCGCCAGGCTCAGCAGCGCCGACATCGCCATCGGGATCGCGATCGCCAGCGTGCGGCCGATGCCGGCCGCGGCGAGCGCCGCGCTGACCGAGAGCGCGAGGAACAGCACTTCCAGCGTCAGCGCGACGGTCAGGATCAGCCCGGTCTGGTCGCCGGCCGAGAAGGCGATGCCGAGCACCAGGCCGTCGATCAGCAGGTCGATGGCGGTGACGATGATCAGGCTGACCGGCAGGCGCGCCGTCTCGAGCCGGGTCTCGACCACCCGCGACAGCGCGCGGATCGCCAGCATCAGGCCGAGCCCCAGCGCGAAGCCGACCACCACGGGCAGGCTGGCGTAGGTGCGGTCCTTGGGCAGCAGTTCTAGCGCGGCGGCCGAGAACACGATGCCGGCGGTGAAGTGCTGGATCAGGCTCGAGGTGGCCGGGCGGGGCGGCCGCAGCGCGGCGACCAGCGCGCCGAGGCAGGCCGCCACGATGGGCGGCAGCGTCAGCAGGGCGAGTTTGACGGCGGGAGTCATGGCGCGTTCAGGCGGCGGGCGCCGCGCATTGCGGGCAGAACCGCGCGCCGGCCGGCAGCGTATTCCGGCATTGTGAGCAGGCCGCCGCCAGCAGGGCCGCCGCGCATTGGCTGCAGAACCGCGCGCCACGCGGGCTGGGCGCGCGGCATTGCGGGCAGGCCACGGGATCGGCCGCCGAAGGTAGCGAGGACGGCGCCGGTGACGCGGCGGGCGAAGGTAGCTGCCGCTCGCCGCGATGATGCCCCGACCCCGTCGACGACGCATGACCCTGTCCGCCGCCGTGATGGCCGCCGTGCCGCTTGTTTCCCCAGAAACTCATTCCGTACTCCTTGATAAAGAGCGCGATGGCGCGAGAGGCGCACCCGCCGGGCGGGCCCGCGGCAGGGCAGCCGTTGCCGTGCCGAGGATCGCAGGAACGTAGTAAACACCCTGAAGCCACTTCAGGGTCAACCGCGCGGAGCACGATTCGCCGCGCGGCCCGGGATCGCCTAGTTCGGCAGCTTGACCGGCACCGGCCGCGTCAGCAGGTCGACGTAGTAGTCGAAGAAGCGCGCGTTGTCGAAGCGCTTCACGATCCGCATCTTCTGCAGGCCCGGCGGCGGATTGCTGGCATACCCGGTCGACTTGCCGTCGTTCGCGCCGAAGCTGGTGTCCACGTCCACCCATTCGTCGACGGTCTGGGTCGCGAAGCTCGGGTCCATCAGGTAGGCGATGGTCAGGGTGTCCCAGATGTTGGTGGTGTAGTTGGGATTGGTCTCGAAGCCGTTCTTGCCGTCGAAGCCATAACCGTTCAACTGCTTGAAGATTTGCGTGATGGCGGTCTGCTTGGCGGGATCGCGCGTGATGCGGTCGTAGACGCTCTTGTCCATGCGCACCGTGTCGGTCACGTCGAGCGGCACCACCACCTGCTTGATCGGCAGGCGCAGCACCTCGCGCGCGGCCTCGGGATCGAACCACCAGTTGAACTCGGCCCTCGGCGTGGTGTTGCCGGGCACGTCGATGGCCCCGCCCATGTAGATGATCTGCTTGATCATCGGCACGATCTCGGGATGCTGGCGCGTGGCGAGCGCGATGTTGGTGAGCGGCCCGATCGCGAGGATCGTCACCTGGCCCGGGTTCTGTTTGACGCTGTCGACGATGAAGTCGACGGCGCTCTTGGCCTGCAACCTGGTATGCGTGGCGAAGCCGTCGGGCGGCGCGACCAGGTCGGCATCCGATTTCGGCTCGGGCGTGTTCCAGGCGCCCAGGTAGCCGTCGCCGCCCGGGGATTGCGCGAGTTCGCGCTGGATGGTGGCGTAGTCGTGCGACAGCGCGTAGTTGGCGCCGGCATACACGCCGACCCGGTCGCCCACGCCGAGCCGCTCGACCGACTTCAGCGCATCCGCCACGCCTTGCCTGAGCCATTGATTGCCGGACACCACCGAGATGCCGAGCACCTCGATGCGGCCTTGCGCCTGCAGTTGGGCGGCCATCACGCCGAGCTGGCCGTCGTCGCTCATGGTGTTGTAGTCGCTGTCGATGATGACCTTGGGCGCCGCGCCTTGGGGCTGCAGCGTGTCGGCGCCGCCGCAGCCGGCCAGGGCGGCGCCCAGTCCCGCGATGCCCGCCGTCAGTGCCAGCTTGAGAATCCAGTGCTTCATGCATGCCTCCGATGTTGTGATGGGTAGCCCGCGCCGTTCGGCATGTCCCCTCGGACCGGCGCGGTGCAAGCATTCTGTATGAACAAGCGGGTCCGGATCAATCTCCGGCGTGGCATCGCCGTCGCGCCTGCCTCGCCCGGCATGGATTCCGGCTGCGACGTTCTAACTTACGAATGCAAATAGTAATGATTCGCGTTTACGATACAATCGCCCGCGGCAGCCTCCCGGAATATGGGTTGGGGGCGCCGATCGAGAACCACTCAAAACGGGGAGTAGCAGATGCAGTTCAAACGTCGTTTCGTCAGGATCGTCGTGCCGGCCGTGCTCGCGAAGACTTGCGCCGTGGCGATGGCCGAGCCCAATGCGGTGGAGACGGCGCGGCCGTCGCGCCAGGCGGAGGGTGGCGCGTCCTCGTCGCCGCTGCGCCGCGAGGAGACCCTCAAGGCGATCTCGGTGACCGCGAATCGCGTGGGGACCACCCAGTTGAGCCGCACCGCCGCCTCGGTATCGGTGATCACCAGCGACGATATCGACGACAACAACGCACGCGACATCAAGGACGCGCTGAAGTACGAGCCGGGCGTCGAGGTGCGCCGCCAGGCCTATCGGCCAAACGGCATCACGGGCGTGTCGGGGCGCGCCGGCAACGAGGGCATCAATATCCGCGGCCTGGAGGGCAATCGCGTGCTGATGCTCGAGGACGGCATGCCGCTGCCGCAGTCGTTCGCCTTCGGCTCGGGCGCCGCGGGCCGCGGCGACTATCTCAACACCGATCTCTACGAGCGCATCGAGGTGCTGCGCGGGCCGACCTCGGTGCTGTACGGCAGCGACGGCCTGACCGGCGCCGTCAACTTCGTCACCAAGGACCCGAAGGCGCTGCTGGCGATCTACCGCAAGCCGACCTATTTCTCGCTCAAGGGCGGCTACGATTCGACCGACCGCAGCTGGGGCTCGACGGCGACCGCCGCGTTCGGCGGCGAGCGCGTGCAGGGCATGCTGGTGCTGAGCGGCCGCCACGGCCACGAGACCGACAACCAGGGCGAGGTGGGCGGGCTCGGCGCGAACCGCTCGAAGCCGGATCCGCTGACCTACAACAACCGCAACGCGCTGGGCAAGATCGTGTTCCGGCTCAGCCGCGAGGACACGCTGAAGCTGACCGCCGAGACGCTCGACAACACCAATTCCAGCGATGGCCTGTCCCAGCTCGGCGGCGCTTATCAATGGGGTGGGCGCAGCTCGCGCGACTACACGGCGAACCGCTACGTGACCGGCAACGATGTGCAGAGCAATCGCGTCAAGCTCGACTACGATCACCGCGACGACAGCAACCCGTATTTCCAGCAGCTGCACGCTTCGGTCTACTACCGAAATGCCCAGACCCACCAGACGCTCGACATCGGCGGCCTGAGCGCGACGGGCGCCGCGGCCAGCCGCTCGCGCGTGAACGACTATCGCGACAACATCCTGGGCGGCAACCTGGTGGCCGACAGCCGCTTCGCCACCGGCGCCTGGCGGCACCAGCTCACCTACGGCTTCGACGTCAGCGTCTCGCACTACAGCACCTCGAGCTCGGCGGCGGGCGAGTGGGTGCCGGGCGGCGACGGTTATCCGGAAGTGTTCCCGAAGACCACCCAGACCAACTTCGGCGCCTACCTGCAGGACGAGGCGCGCTGGGATCGCCTGAGCATCGTGCCGGGCGTGCGCTTCGACTGGTTCCGCATGACGCCGCACGCGGACGCGACCTACAACACCGCCGCGGCCACCTCGACCAAGCCGACCACCGGCCTCACCGACAACGCGGTGTCGCCGCGCCTGGCGCTGCTCTACGAGGTGACGCCGGCCCTGGTGCCCTATGTGCAATACGCACGCGGCTTCCGCGCGCCCTCGGCCTACCAGGTCAACAGCTACTACAACCCGGCCGGCTCCTATGGCCTGTTCTACCAGCAGGTCGGCAACCCGAACCTGCGGCCGGAAACCAGCAACACCTTCGAACTCGGCACGCGCGGCAAGTTCGGCGTCGGCGCGGGCCACGTGAACTACAGCCTGGCCGGCTTCGCGGGGCGCTACAACGACTTCATCGACACCAAGGTGGTGGGCGGCAACGTGCGCTCGCCGAACGATCCGTACACGGTGCAGTACGTGAATTTCTCGAAGGCCTCGATCCGCGGCCTCGAGGCCAAGGCCGACTGGCTGGTCAACGACAGCCTGGAAGTGAAGGGCGGCCTGGCCTGGATCCGCGGCACCGAAACCAAGGACGGCGTGACCACCGGGCTGGATACGGTGCCGCCGCTCGCGGTGGTGCTGGGGCTGCGCTACACCGGGGGCGAGCGCTGGTTCGCGGGCGTCGACCTGACCTACAACTCGCGCAAGAGCAAGTCCGACATGTCGGATCCGAGCTTCTATTCCACGCCCTCGTTCACCATCGTCGACCTGCACGCTGGCTATCGCTTCTCGCGCCACGTCAGCCTGACGGCCGGCATCAACAACCTGTTCGACCGCAAGTACTGGGTCTGGAACGACGTGCGCGGCCTGAAGGACAGCGACGGCGCCGCCACCATCGCGGCCCTTACCGCCCCGGGCCGCAATTTCAATGTCGGCATGAAGATCGATTTCTGATCGGCCGGCCAGGACTTCCCGCTTTTTCATGACCGAGGACACCGCATCATGACCACTGCCTCCACCACCGGCGCCCAGGCCGCCACCCATTCCTATACCCAGGACGCGGCCTCGCTGGCCGCGCTGCGGCGCGATTTCACCATGCTGCGCACCGAGCGCAAGCTGCGCCACCGCGATGCCGCCGCCACGCTCGGCGTGAGCGAGGGCGAGGCGCTGGCCGCCTTCGTCGGCGAGCACGTGGTGCGCCTCGATGCGCGCTTCGTCGAACTCTACGAGGCGATCCCGCTGCTCGGCACGGTGATGACGCTGACCCGCAACGAGGCGGCCGTGCACGAGAAGATCGGCCAGTTCGAGAAGATGAGCCACGACGGCCAGGTCGGGCTCGCGCTCGGCAGCGCGATCGACCTGCGCATCTTCTACGGCAAGTGGGCCTCGGCCTTCGCGGTGCGCGAGGCGAGCGAGCAGGGCGGCGAGCGCAAGAGCCTGCAGTTCTTCGACGCGCAGGGCACCGCGATCACCAAGCTCTACCTGCGTGCCGACAGCGACCACGCGGCCTTCGACGCGCTGGTGACGCGCCACGCGGCGGTGCCGCAGGCCGCGGGCCTGGCGGTCGCGCCCGCGCCGGCGCCCGCCGTCGGCCGCGAGGACCGCGAGATCGACCTGGCCGGCTTCCGGGCCGCCTGGGACGCGATGCAGGACACCCACGAGTTCTTCGGCATGCTGCGCAAGTTCGGCGCGGGCCGCCTGCAGGCGCTGCGGCTGGCCGGCGAGTCGCGCGCGCGGCGGCTGGAGGATGGCGCGCTGCGCGCGCTGTTCGACGACGTGGCCGCGAGCGGCCTGCCGATCATGGTGTTCGTCGGCAATACCGGGATGATCCAGATCCATACCGGGCCGGTGGCGAACCTGGTGCCGATGGGGCCCTGGCTCAACGTGATGGATCCCGATTTCAACCTGCACCTGCGCACCGACCTGGTCGACAGCGCCTGGCTGGTGCGCAAGCCGACCAGCGACGGCGTGGTCAGCTCGGTCGAGTTGTTCGACGAGCGCGGCGAGACCATCGCCATGCTGTTCGGCGCGCGCAAGCCGGGCGCGCCGGAGCTGGCGGGCTGGCGCGAGGCGCTGGCGCGGCTCGCGCCGGCGGCCGATCGCGACGAGGTGCAGGCATGAGCGCGCGGCACG